>JAGHDO010000071.1 GCA_021159885.1 Synergistota bacterium
CTCCTATCCTGACCCCCAAAGCTTAGAAAGCACCACCTTACCGGTGAGCGTGTTATATCCTAACCATATAAGCATAGCGAGCATAAAACCAAAAAGAACCCGCAGATATATCACAAAAGCAGGAGCCATTCCAGTCTCTATTAGCCTTCTTATCATGCGGGCTATCCCCCACGTTAGGAAAAGAAGCCCTAAGCATATCAATGCCTGCAAATTAAGAGGTTTCAACGCCAACTTTCCCTCCAGAGCTGCTTTTTAACCATGAGATTTATTATGAATCTAAATCTATCTCCAACGCTCGGATTATAAAACTCTATAAGCAGATACATAAAGAGAACAAAGGCTATAACGAAGATAATGAATATAAATGTATTTTTACTCATCGGGAGTTAAGCTTCGCCTCCCTTCTTAAGATCTCTCTGCCTATTATTACACCAGATATAGAAGCCTGAATCAACCCCCTCGTTATACCAGCGCCGTCTCCTCCCGCGAAAAGGTTTCTCACCTCTGTCTCTAATACCGGTGAAAGTCTAAGTTTTGATGAGTAGAACTTGACCTCTACACCGTAAAGAAGGGTAAATGGGGAAAAAACTCCCGGTGCAATTCTATCCATAGCTTCAAGCATTTCCCTTATATCTAGTAGATATCTATACGGCAGAACGAAGCTTAAATCTCCCGGTATTGCTTCCTTGAGCGAGGGTTCAACAGGTCCTCTGTTAATTCGATCAAAGGTAGAACGTCTTCCACTTAAGAGATCTCCCAATCTCTGTACTATAACTCCCCCGCTTAAAAGGTTAGCGAGCCTCGCTACATGACTGCCATAAAGGTTAGGCTCATGAAAGGGGTCAGTGAAAGATGTGCTCACAAGAATAGCAAAATTAGTCTTATCGGTTTTTCTACTGCCATAACTATGACCGTTTACGGATAATACCTTTTCCTCCTCATTCCACTCAACCACCACTTCACCGTACGGGCACATACAGAAAGTTCGAACTCTGTCATCAAAGGACTTCGAATAGTAAATAAGCTTAGCCTCGTAAAATACGCTTGTTAAATCTTCCATAATAGCAGCTGGCGTTTCAACTCTAACTCCTATATCAACGGGGTTTTGCTCGAGAGAGAGGCCTAATCTTCTCGCTTGTTCCTCAAGCCAAGGAGATCCAGATCTTCCAGGAGCTATAACTACGTATTTTCCCTCTATTTCTTCTCCAGTCCTTAGCCTAACTCCCTTTACTCTTCCAGAAATGCTATCAACTAATATCTCATCAACCTTGGTCAACGTTCTTATTTCAGTTTTCTGCCTTAAAAGCCTTTCCATGTTTTTTAAGACATCATAGCAATTTTCCGTCCCAAGGTGTCTTATTTTCATAGGTACCAATTTTAGGCCAGCTTTCTGCGCTAATGAAGTATATTTCGCTACCTCATCGGGCGAAGGATCAAAGACTTTATTCTCCCCTCCAAAGCGAGTGTACACCTCATCCACATAATTCAAAAGCTCGAGCATAATCTCAGACGGTAATAACTCCCGTAGCCTTCCCCCTGCATCTAAGCTAAGAGTAAGCTTTCCATCGCTGAAAGCTCCCGCTCCTCCCCATCCAGAAAGAAGGGCACAAAAAGGGCACTTTCGACATTCACCGCCCTTTTCTCTCATAGGACAGATTCTTTTATCTATAGAGGGACCTCTTTCCAATATAAGGACGCTTAAGTTTGAGCGCTCCACTATCTCAAGAGCGCTAAATATCCCAGTAGGACCCGCGCCAACTATAATAACGTCATACATATCCGTTTTCTCTCATAGAATCAAGTATTTCTAAAGCTATTTGAAGGGAGGTTCTCCCATCCCCCCTTGGATTCCTGCGGGAGATTACATTATTTATAAACGAAGAGAGCTCCCTCTTTAAGGGTTCTTCCACTGAAACGAGCTTTAAGTGCTCAATAGAAGAGAAACCATTAAGACCATATACAAATATTTCTTTGCTTCTATAGTCCAAAACGATCTTTCGATCTCTTTCCACAATTTCAAGTTTTCTTGAGCTCATAGGGCTTACTCTGCTCACTATAAAGTGAGCTACACAGCCCCCTTTGAAGCGCACGTAGGCCGAGGCTATATCTTCATGGGGGGAAACAATAGAGGCTCCAGCCCCACTAATCTCTTCAATTTCAGCAGAATCTCCTAATAGAGAGAGAACTATATCTATATCATGAACCATTAAATCAAGAACGACACCTACATCAAGATTCCTATTCGCAAAAGGGCATAACCTCTTGGCCAAGATGAGCAATGGTGAGGAAACATACCGAGGAAGAAACGAAACTATAGGATTAAATCTTTCCACGTAGCCAACCTGAAACACGACTCCTCTCTCTTCAGATATTTTGAAAAGCTCATCTGCCTGCCACAGACTTGTCGCTATAGGCTTTTCAACGAGAACGTTTATCCCTCTACTCAGGCAATCTCTCGCAATCTGGTAATGAGATGTAGTAGGAACAGCCACACTAACTGCGTCTATTTCTTCTTTCTCAAGCATATCACGATAGTCTTTATAGGCAGAACAGCTATACCTCCGAGCGATCTCTTCAGCTCTTTTTCCTATTATATCCACAACAGCCACAAGCTCCGAGGCTTCGAGCTCACTATATATTCTTGCGTGATGCTTTCCTAAATAGCCAACTCCTATGACGGCAGTTCGTACCCTTTTCATTATCTCTGACACCCTTTTATATTATCCCTTAAAATTAATCCTAAGGCATCACCTTTATTCTTTATCTTTCCCACTTTCTGCAGATAAAGCAATCTGCTTTTTATAGTTCCTACCAGCGGTCCTGGCTTTAAACCGCTTATACGCATTATCTCTCTCCCACTTAAAATTGGCTTTACTTTCATAACATGTTCAAGGTGATGGGCAGAAATTTCTGCTATCTCAGCTAAGGAAACCCTCTCCTCGTCCGATACCTTTTCTCCACGCGTCGCTCTAAGATCCGCAATAGAAAGGAGGAAGATCCCCTTAGCATCTCTTTCCACTCTAAGAAGCCAATTTATGAGAGATCTTTCCCACGGTTTTCCCACATTACGCCTTTTCAAGAAAAGCAACGGCATCATGTGGTTGTAAACGAGCCTCCATATGAACTTGATTTCCTTTCTGTTAAAAAGCAGGGATCTGGCTATACCCGTCGCTATGCGTGCCCCTATAAATTGATGCCCTTTAAATGTTATCTCTCCGTTGACTCTCCTAAAGCAAAAAGGTTTCCCTATGTCATGAAATAAAGCTGAAAGCTTAATAAGATGCTTGATTCTATGTCTCCCAATATTGAGATCTAAATAGCCCTTATCAGCCCAACTGGGAGGATTTAAGAGGATATCTTCGACCGCTTCCACGGTTAGCAACGTATGTCCTAAGACGTCAAGATGATGATGAGAGCTTTGAGGCATTCCTTCCATATATCTAAAAGGAAAAAAGAGCGACCCAAGATATCCTACCTCAGCCATGTCCTTTATCGCCTTGGAAAAAGAACCACCACATAGGAGCTTTTTCCACTCTTCAGCTATCCTTTCCTTAGCGGAAAACCTCCAAGGCGAAAATCTCCCAATGGATTTTATCAACGTTTTGGTAAAGCCATCTATCTTAAACCCAAGCTCCGATCTAAACCTGAACGCCCTTAAGATCCTTATTCTATCCTCAAGCAGTGAGCTTAAGCTATTTGCTTTTATCAAACGAGAAGCTATATCACTCAAACCATTTAAGGGATCGAAAAACTCCTCCGTTCTTATATTTAAAGCCATAGAGTTAAGAGAAAAGTCCCTTCTCTCCAAATCAATTATTATTCCATCTCCTTTTAGTGGCGTGAAATCGAAGACAAACGGATGCTTAATCACTCTGTAGGAGATTAATCCCTTTCCAAATACAACAAGTTTGCCCCCTATTTCAGATGCAAATCTTAGGGGTATATTAGAAGACCTTGGAGAAAACGCTATGTCTATGTCCTTTGTTGGTCTTCCCAGAAAGAAATCTCTTAATGCCCCTCCCGTGAGAAAGAGATTCTCATGCGCAGTTGATATTCCGGCTAATCCAAGATACCAGTAGTTTTTTCTAAAGAAGCTTCTTAAATCCTCAATTCTCACCTTTTCCCTCTATCACTTCGAGTATTTTTCCAACCAGATAGAGTGATCCACACACGCAGACAATTTTCTCAGGATATGAAAGAGCTCTCTCCAAAGCATCCAAGGGATCTTCGCTTCCTTCAAGAGCTATTTTCTCGCTCTTGAAGGTAAGTCCTCCCACCTTTAAGAGATCGCAAACCGGTAAAGCCCTTTCAGTTCCAACGCTGGTGAATATGAACCTCCCTGCTACTCTCGAAAGAGACTCCAGCATTCTTTCATATCTTTTATCTCGCATGACACCAAAAACAAATGATACTTTCTCTTCAGGAAAAAGAGAGCTTAGCGATGAAACGAGAGCCTTAGATCCATGTGGATTATGAGCTCCATCAAAAACCACGATTTTCCCTCTCAGCCGCCTTATATCAAAACGCCCTTTCCATCTGACACTCTTTATGCCTCTTCTTATACTGCTCTTGCTTATCCTCACTCCCTCTTTATCCAGAATCAACGCTGATTCAACGACAAGAGAAGCGTTTAAAAACTGATACATTCCTCTTAAGCCTATTTCTATGTTCCTTAAAATGGTATCTCCTGCCAGAAAATCCATGATCGGACTTTCATCTACTACACTTCCAACTTTTACGACCTTGAAATCGAAGTCTGTCCCTACCTTATAAAGACATGCTTCACGCTTGGCGCAGATATCATTTATAACTTCAACAACTTCCTCCTTCCTCTCCCCGAGAACAACAGTAGCCCCCCTTTTTATTATACCGGCTTTCTCTTTTGCTATCTCCGCAAGGGTATTCCCTAAATAGCTTTCATGATCATAATCAACCGTGGTTATAATACAATGAATAGGATTAACCACATTAACCGCGTCAAGTCTTCCTCCTAAACCGATTTCAAGAACTGCGATATCCACTCTCTTTTCCCTGAAATAATCAAAGGCTATAGCGGTCATGACCTCATAAAAGCTCGGTGAATCGCTCATGCTTTCGGCCAAGTTTAAAATCCTTTCTCCTATTCTTAAAAGCGAGCCCTTATCTATCCAACAGCTATCGACAGATATCCTTTCTCTTATGTCATAAAGATGAGGAGAGATATAAGAACCAACTTTATAACCGGCATTTTTAAGCACGTTGGATAACATGGCAACGACCGAGCCTTTCCCATTAGTACCGGATATAACAATACTTTTGAACGAGCTCTGAGGATCACCCAGCTTTTTAAGAAGCTTTTCTATCCTGTTAAGGCCTAAGCGTATACCTGCGGTTGTCCTTATGGAGTTTAGCCTTTTAAGAAAAGATTCGTATTCAGCTGAGAAGCTCAAGGTGTCTTTCTATTCTCTCCTTTCTATCTTCTAAGCCTTTTAATTTTTTCCTCTCCTTTTCAACTACTTCTCTTGGCGCTCTCTCAAGAAATGCCTTATTAGACAGCTTAGTTTTTACTTTTTGAATATCCTCTTCTATATCAGATATTTCTCGCTTAAGTCTGCTTATTTCCTTCTCTAAATCCATAAATTCACCGAGAGGCATAAAAATCTCCGCCTTGTTCATAACCCCCACAGCGCACCCCTTAGGCCTCTCATAATCAGGATCTATCGAGAGCTCAGATAGGGAAGCAAGCGATGTAAAGTAACCTTCCAGGGAGCGGATAAGGCTTGCAAACTCCTGATCATGAGGTTTTACAACTATCTTTACCTTCTGGCCTGGCTGAATCCCCATTTCTGCCCTCATGTTTCTTATTAACCTTATTGATTCCATTACATCTCTCATCTTGCGCTCTGCATCTTCATCCACAAGCTCTTCCTGATACGAAGGCCAGGGTGCAACTACTATGCTTCCCTCAACAGCTGGAAGACGATGCCAGAGCTCCTCCGTTACAAACGGCATATATGGATGAAGAAGTCTCAGAATAACGCTTGATACCTTCCAAAGAACATATCTAACACTCTCTTTCCTTAGACTATCCGCAGAAGAATCATAAAGTGTCTTTTTGGAAATCTCTATATACCAATCGCAGAACTCTCCCCATATAAACTCGTAAAGAGCTTTTGCTGATTCCCCTATATAGTATCCTTTCAAAAGCTCAGAAACTTCCTTTATGATCCTCTGAGTTCGGCTTAATATCCATCTATCAGCTAAGTCGAGCGAGAGAGCATCTTCGGAAATGGATGTCGGATCAAAGCCCCTCAGGTTCATCAGAATAAACCTAAGAGCATTCCAGATCTTGTTGGCAAAGTTCTTGGAGGACTCTATCTTCCCCTCCGAAAGCTTTATATCTCTTCCCTGAAGAGCCAATGAAGCCAAGGTGAACCTTAATGCATCAGCTCCATACTTTTCTATCATGTCGAGAGGGTCGATCACATTCCCAAACGATTTAGACATCTTTTTCCCTTCCTCATCTCTAACAAGGGCATGAATGTAAACATCATAGAAGGGAACATCCCCCATAAACTTCAACCCCATCATTATCATCCTCGCTACCCAGAAGAAGATTATGTCAAATCCCGTAACGAGGAGATCCGTCGGATAATAGTACTCAAGATCCGGTGTTTTCTCTGGCCATCCTAAGGTCGAAAACGGCCAGAGAGCGGAACTAAACCAAGTATCTAAGACATCTGGATCCTGAAAGAGATCCTGAGAACCGCACTTTTCGCATTTCTCAGGAGGATCTACAAAAGCGTTCATATGACCGCAGTTTCGACAATACCATACCGGTATCCTATGTCCCCACCACAACTGACGGGATATACACCAATCCCTTATGTTTTCCATCCACTCATAGTAGACCTTTTCCCAGGTCTTTGGCACAAGCTTTATCCTTCCCTCTCTGACTGCCTTAATCGCAGGCTCAGCTAAAGGTTTCATCTTAACGAACCACTGCTCTGAAAGATAAGGCTCTATAACCGTTTTGCATCTATAGCAATGTCCAACAGCATGAACGTAATCTTCAACCCTCTCAAGCAAACCTTCCTTTTCAAGATCTTCAACGATTCTTTCCCTACACTCGAATCTATCAAGTCCCTTATATCTTTCCCCTGCATCCTCATTCATCGTAGCATCTGGATTCATCACTTTAACGAGTGGCAAATTATGCCTCTGTGCAACTAAAAAGTCATTAGGATCATGTGCAGGGGTAATCTTAACCGCTCCCGTGCCAAAGGACGGATCAACCATGTTATCTGAAATTATCGGACCTATTCTATCAGTAAGAGGAATTCTCACTCTCTTTCCAACCAGCTCTTTATATCTCTTATCATCAGGATGAACAGCCACTGCAACATCTCCAAGTATGGTTTCAGGACGCGTGGTTGCAACGACTATATAGTTCCCTTCTTCTCCAACTATAGGATATCTTACATACCAAAGCTTTCCGTTAACCTCCTGATGTTCAACCTCTATGTCAGAAAGAGCCGTTCCACAGCGTGGGCACCAGTTTATGATATAGTTCCCCCTATATATAAGGCCTTCCCTAAAGAGCCTCACAAAAACTTCCCTAACAGCCCTCGACAATCCCTCATCTAAGGTAAATCTCTCCCTATCCCAATCACATGAAGCCCCAAGTCTCTTGAGCTGTAAGATAATTCTTCCACCATATTTCTCCTTCCACTCCCACACTTTCTTAAGAAATTTCTCCCTCCCGAGCTCCTCTTTTGTTAAACCTTCCTGAGCAAGCGCCTTCTCAACAACGTTTTGCGTCGCTATTCCCGCATGATCAGTTCCAGGAAGCCACATTGTGTTATATCCCTGCATTCTCCTCCAACGAACGAAGATATCCTGAATGGTATTATTTAGCGCATGTCCCATGTGAAGCGATCCAGTAACATTAGGAGGAGGAATAACTACAGAAAACTTTTCGCGAGACGGGTCCACCTCACTATGGAAATAGCCCTTCTTAAGCCAGTAGCTATACCACTTTTCCTCCACCTGAGAGGGATCATATGATCTTGGAAGATCAGGCTCCATAAGGGTACTCTCCTCCCTTCTTGTGGATCAGGTTTTCTATTAAATTCCAAGCTTCCTTTTTACCCTCACCGGTTAAGGCAGAAAAAAGGACATACCCCCACTTTTCAAGCGGGTAGTATCTCTTTGCTTTTTCCACCTGAACTTTTATGGAAGATCTACTTAGCTTATCTATTTTTGTAAAAATAAACCCCACTGGAAGCTCGAGAGAGCTCAACCATTCAAAGAGCCTAAGATCATTATCCATGGGAATGTGCCTTATATCTATGATCTGCAAAAAACCTAAAATCACACCCCGCTTCCGCACATAGGCTTCCACTAAGCGAGCCCATCTTTCTCTCTCGCTCAAGGAAACCTTAGCATATCCATAACCTGGAAGATCTACAAGTATAAATTTCCTATCTATAAGATAAAAGTTAAGAGACCGCGTTTTGCCAGGTGTTGAGCTCGTTCTTGCCAATTTCTCTCCAAGTAAAACATTTATAAATGAGGATTTCCCAACGTTTGATCTTCCTGCAACTGCTATTTCAGGAAGACCCCATGGAAGAGGTATCCTCTCAGGCAGATATACGCTCGCTATTAACTTTCTTTCCCTTTTCATTCGACATCAGAGCGATCTCGAGAACCTCATTCATTCTCTCCACAAAGCGAAAATCTATCTTTCTTCTTATAGAAGAAGAAATTTCAAGCGTATCTTTTTCGTTCTCTTTGGGAAGAATTACCGTATTTATTCCCGCCCTATGCGCGGCTAAAACCTTCTCCTTTATTCCTCCAACAGGTAGAACCTTGCCTCTTAAAGTTATCTCACCGGTCATAGCTACATCTCTTCTTACCGGACGCTTAGTTAAAACTGAAGTTAAAGCTGTTAGCATGGCAACCCCAGCTGAGGGCCCATCCTTAGGGATAGCTCCCTCGGGAACGTGAATATGTATATCCAAGTTCTTATAGAAATCCCCCTTTATGCCAAGCTCTCTTGAATGGCTTCTTATATAGCTTACAGCAGCTTGAGCAGACTCCTGCATAACTTCACCGAGATTTCCCGTCAGGGTAAGTTTACCTTTCCCCTTCATGGTTACCGCTTCAACGAGAAGAATTTCCCCTCCTACCTCAGTCCACGCCAAGCCAGTAGCAACACCGATTTCGTCCTTCTCCTCTGCAACCCCATACCTATACTTTGGAGGCCCGAGATAAAGATGAATATTTTGAGCGGTAACCTTAAACTCTTTTTCGTCACCTTTGCTTTCCACAACCTTACGAGCTATTTTCCTACAAATTGAAGCTATTTCTCTCTCCAAATTTCTGACACCGGACTCTTTGGTATACTCCCTAATGATCTTTTGAAGAGCTTGTTCAGTAATCTTTACCTTTTTCTTTTTTAAGCCATGGCGCTCAAGCTGTTTGGGAATCAAATGCTTCAAGGCTATCATTATTTTCTCCTCTTCAGTATAACCCGGTATATGTATTACCTCCATCCTATCAAGGAGAGCCCTCGGAATAGTGTAAGTAACATTAGCCGTCGTAATAAACATCACTTCAGAGAGGTCAAAGGGAACCTCAAGAAAGTGATCACTAAACGAGTGATTTTGCTCGGGATCCAAGACCTCAAGAAGAGCTGCAGCAGGATCACCTCTGAAATCCATACCTATCTTATCGACCTCATCGAGCAAAAAGACAGGGTTCTTAGTTCCCGCTTGTCTTATTTTCTGAATTATCCTGCCAGGAAGAGCACCTACATAGGTCCTTCTGTGTCCTCTTATTTCGGCCTCGTCTCTCACCCCACCCAAGGATATTCTGACAAACTTCCTATTAAGTGCTCTTGCTATGGACCGCGCTAAAGAGGTTTTCCCAACACCAGGAGGTCCCACAAAACAGAGTATCTGACCACGCATTTTCTTAGAAAGCTTTCTAACGGCGAGATATTCCAAAATCCTCTCCTTAACTTTATTCAAACCATGATGATCTTCATCAAGTATTCTTGCAGCCCTCGTGATGTCGAGCTTATCTCTCGTCCTCTTTGACCATGGAAGAGAAACGAGCCAATCAAGATAGGTTCGAACAACCGTAGCCTCTGCAGCCATAGGAGGCATCTTTTCAAGCCTCTTTAGCTCATGAAGCGCTTTTTCCTCAACTTGTGGAGGCATTTTTGCCTCTTTTATCTTCTTAGCATACTCCTCAATCTCTTCTGACGCCTCTCCAGTCTTCCCAAGCTCTTTCTGAATGGCTTTTAGCTGCTCCTTAAGATAATACTCCTTTTGCGTTTGCTCCATTTGCTTCCTTACTTCCTCATGAATTTTCTTTTCAAGCTCAAGTATCTCAACCTCACGGACAAGGAAGGAAAGAAGCTTTTTAAGTCTTTCTTCCGGCAAAACAGCCTCAAGTATCTGCTGTTTTTCCTGGAGCTTTATATGCATGTTAGCTGCGATTATATCAGCAACTCTACCAGGCTCACCGAGACTCATAACGGTTATCATTATCTCTGGAGGAACCTTGGGATGAAGTTTAACGTATTTTTCGAACTCACTAATAACATTTCTCAAGAGCGCCTCAACGTGAGGTGAAGTAGGTACCTCAAGTGAAATCGGGGTTATCCTTACCTCAAAGAACTCATCTACTCTTAGAAAAGTATCTATCCGAACCCTTGACTTTCCCTCAACGAGCACCTTAACGGTATTATCCGGAAGCTTAACCATTTGATGTATATGACAAAGCGTTCCAATAGAATAGATGTCCTGCGGTTTCGGATCCTCAACCTTTGGGTCCTTCTGAGCGGCTATAACTATTAGTCTGTTGCCGAGCATAGCCATTTCGAGCGCTTTTAGCGATTTAGGACGTCCAACGAAAAGCGGAGCCACTATATGAGGAAAAACTATAACGTCTCTTACTGCAAGCAAGGGTAATACCTCTTGCATCTTCGTTTGAGGCAGAAGTCCTTCCATCTACACCTATCCCTCCTACGCTAACCTTCTATAAGTATCAACCATTTTAGACATACCTCTCTCTGGTGCTCCCTCCAATACGATAGGAGGAGCCTTTCTCTCAACCGTTTCCCTGGTAATGACACACTTCTTTACCCTCCCAGAAGAAGGTATATCAAACATTATATCAAGAAGAATATCCTCAATTATAGCCCTTAAACCGCGAGCTCCGGTTTTTAATTCAAGCGCCTTTTTAGCTATAGCTTTTAAAGCTTCCTCTTCAAACTCTAAATCTACTCCGTCAAGCTCAAACATTCTTTGATATTGTTTCACAATGGAGTTTTTGGGCTCTTTCAGAATCCTAACAAGCGCTTTTTCATCCAATGGATGAAGTGTAGCTATAACTGGCAATCTTCCAACAAACTCCGGTATCAAGCCATACTCCAAGAGATCCTCTGGTAAAATTTTCTCAAGTATCTTGCTGATCTCCATTTCGTCTTCCTTCACTATATCCCTGCCAAATCCCAAGCTTCTTTTTCCTATTCTTCTACCAATTATATCCGCAAGCCCATCGAAAGCTCCTCCACAAATAAAGAGTATATTTGTGGTATTCACAGGAATAAATTCCTGGTAAGGATGCTTTCTTCCTCCGCGTGGAGGAACATGGGCGATCGTTCCCTCAAGTATCTTAAGCAGTGCCTGTTGTACTCCCTCACCAGAAACATCCCTCGTTATAGAGGGACTATCGCTTTTCCGAGCAAGCTTATCTATTTCATCAATATACACGATGCCACGCTCTGCCCTTTTGACATCAAAATCGGCAGCTTGAAGAAGTCTTAGGAGAATATCCTCAACGTCCTCCCCAACATATCCCGCCTCGGTTAATGTAGTTGCATCAGCTATTGCGAACGGTACGTTAAGCATCCTTGCAAGCGTCTGTGCAAGAAGGGTTTTGCCGCAACCAGTAGGCCCTATGAGAAGAATATTGCTCTTCTCAATCTCAGCACTATCATCATTGTAAAAAACACGCTTATAATGATTGTAAACAGCAACCGCGAGGATCTTCTTTGCCCTTTCTTGACCAACGACATAATCATCGAGAAATCTCTTTATATCAGTGGGTTTCGGTAATGCCGTTCTTATAGTCTGAGGTCTATCATCTTCCATCTCCGCATCGAGAACCTGCTTGCAGAACTCCACACACTCATTACATATACAAACATTAGGCCCAGCAATCATCCTCTTAACCTCATCTTGGCTCCTACCACAGAAAGAACAGTAAAGCTTTTGCCTATTTCTCTCACTATTTCCTCTATAAGTTATCATTGACGTTTCACTTCCTTCTACTTATTACTTCATCCACAATGCCGTACCCCTTAGCGTCTTCCGCCGTCATGTAGAAATCTCTGTCCGTGTCCTTTTCTATCCTCTCTAAGCTTTGACCTGTATGCTTAACAAGAATATCGTTGATTAAACTCCTTAATCTCATTATCTCCTTCGCTTGAATATTTATATCGGTAGCCTGCCCTTGAGCCCCTCCGAGAGGCTGATGAAGCATAATTCTTGCATGGGGTAAAGCATAACGTTTTCCCTTCGTACCCGCTGCCAAAAGAACTGCCGCCATACTTGCTGCCTGCCCTATGCATATAGTGCAGACATCGGCTTTTATATATTGCATAGTATCATAAATAGCAAGTCCAGCAGTAACAAGCCCCCCTGGACTGTTTATGTATATGTAGATATCCTTTTTAGGATCCTCAGCTTCAAGAAAGAGCAACTGAGCAACAACAATATTAGCAACATTATCATCTATAAGCTCGCCTATAAATATTATTCTATCCTTAAGCAAACGTGAATAAATATCATACGCCCTTTCTCCTCTATGTGTTTGCTCAACTACTACCGGAATCAGCATTTTCCTTCTCCTCACCTCTCCCCGAAACGTATTCTACAATCCTATCTATAGCTTTCCTCTTTATTATATCATCTTTAAGGACCTTTGCTCTTTCACCCTTCCCCCAAACTGCCTTCACCTTCTCATACGGAATTCTATTTTCCTCAGCTATCTTTTTAAGCTCCTCATCAAATTCCTGTTCTGAAAGAGAAATGTCTTCTTTTTTGGCTAAAGCATCCAACACGAACTCGGTCTTAAGCCGTCTTTCAGCTCGCCTCCTATAATACTCCTCTATCTTATTCCCCTCAAGCCCCATCCTGCTTAAGAAATCTTCAAGGCTTAACCCATACTCTTTGGCTTTCCTCGCATCGCTCTCTTTTAAATACTCTATCTCCTCAGCAATGGCTTCCTCAGGAATCTCAACCTCGGATAACTCAAGAAGCTTTTCAATCACCTTTTCCCTAAAGATCCTTTCCGCTCTCTTACTGAGCTCCTCTTCAAGTGCATTCCTTATTGCATTTTTCCACTCTTCCAATGAGCTATAGCCAAAAGTCGCAGCAAAGTTATCATCTATAGAAGGAAGCTTCTTCTCCTTTATATCCAGAACCCTAATCCTAAATTTTTCTCCCTTAAATTCCGCTTCTCTTTCATCTCCTGCTTTTGCTCCTCTAAGCGTCTCCTCGAACTCATCCTTCATAACTACCTGCATCTTTCTCCACTCCTCACTTCTCTCATCCTTTATCTCTATTAATAGGAGATCCCCCTCTTTAGCGCCCCTGTCTTTAACATCTTCAAAGGTTGCGCTTTTTTCCTGATACTCCTTAAGAACCTCATTTACCATATCATCGTTAACCTCTATCTCTTCTTTAACGACATCTATGTCTTTGTAATTTCCAAGTTTCACCTCCGGTTTTAGGACAAGATCAACGTTAAAAACGAGTGGTTTACCATCCTCTACCTGAGAAAAAGATATCCGAGGACGCACGATGGGCTCTAATCTTAAATCCCGTAAAGCATCTTCATAAGCTGGAGGCGCTACCTCCTGAATCGCCTCATCATATAGTGTCTTCTTACCATAAATAGCTTCAAAAACGCTTCTTGGAACTCTTCCCTTCCTAAAACCCGGCACCTGAGCATTTTTAACAAGCTTTCTAAAAGCTCTATCGACAGCTTCTGCAAAGACATCAGCCGGGATCTCAATTTTTACCCGCACGCGACACCCCTTTCTTTCCACAATCTCAGCTTTCATTATTTTCCCTCCCCGATCAAATATTAAAAGGATGCTTCTTAATTAAGAAGCATCCTTCCTACACAGAAATCAAAAACATTTTACCGATAGCTAAATAATAAAGCAAAAAATCACTGGTGCGAGAGGTGGGATTTGAACCCACACGGCATTATGCCACCAGATCCTAAGTCTGGCGCGTCTACCAAGTTCCGCCACTCTCGCAACCACCAGAACTTAATCTCATTCAAAAAAAATGGTGGGTCGTGCAGGATTCGAACCTGCAACCCCCTGATTAAGAGTCAGGTGCTCTAACCAGTTAGAGCTAACGACCCACCTCTCTATCCTCTTGGGGTGAACGAGGGGACTCGAACCCCCAACCCCCAGGTCCACAGCCTGGTGCTCTAACCACTTGAGCTACGTTCACCATATAAAAAATTTATTAGATGGTGCGCCTGGGGAGACTCGAACTCCCAACCTACGGATTAGAAGTCCGTTGCTCTATCCTGTTGAGCTACAGGCGCACCCTCCTACTTTCTGGAGCGGGAAACGGGATTCGAACCCGCGACCCTCGGCTTGGAAGGCCGATGCTCTAGCCACCTGAGCTATTCCCGCTCTTTTTCAAAGAACTGGTCGGGGCGAAAGGATTCGAACCTTCGGCCCCCTGCTCCCAAAGCAGGTGCGCTAACCAAGCTGCGCCACGCCCCGCCGCCCTATATTCTATCACGCCTTTTTTCTTCAGTCAAGAGAGATAGAATTAAATCTCCAGGTCTTTCAGCTTCTTTTGAGCTCTCACAATAGCAGAAATGGTCTGCATGAGAACATCGAACTTTTCAACGCTTTCATTCATTAATTTCACCGCATCTCCAAGCTCTGAGGATCTTCCCCTTATCTGAGTCTGAGCCTCGCTCAAAACGCTGGAGATTCTCCTCAGAAATTCCTGATTATATTCCATAAAATTCATTATCTGCTTTAGAGAGTTTTCAAAAGCCTCAAACACCTTTTCTATTATCCTAAGGCTATTTAAGGCCGAGGTCACCGAAACAGAGATATGTTTTATCCTCTCATTTATCTCAGAGGAAACGTGATTAGCTTCACCAGCAAGCTTTTGAACCTCAGACGCAACCACCGCAAAACCTTTGCCACGCTCCCCAGCTCGAGCTGCTTCTATAGAAGCATTCAATGCGAGTAAATTCGTCTGCTTCGCTATCTTGGATATAGACCTTATAAGGTCGGCTATCTCCGAAAACTTCTCAAGCGCGGAGGAAGCCTCACCAAGAGCTCTTCTTATATCCTCGTTTACCTTTGCAAGATCGGTTCCCGATTCCTCAAGCTCCTTAACAAGCCTGCTCCTTATCTCTTCCATCTCTCCCGCGGTCTCATCTATCTCCTGAAAGCTCTTATCAAAACGCTCAACCAATCCCTTAAACTCATCAGACATCTCTATAAAATCGCGAGAAAGATCGCCCATCTCCTTCTGAATACTCCCTATTCTCCTTAACAAGACTTCATCGAGTTGTTCCATAAAAGATGTCATTACATTTTCCGCAAAGAAGGCAGAGGACATCTTCTTAAGTACTTTCCTATTCATCATCTATCACCTTCCGTATATTTCATCGATGAGCTCCACACCACAGGTCAAGTTAGAAAACCACCTCAAGAATTCCTTCACAGATTCCCCTTTCATAACCGCTCCGTGCTGAGGAGCTATCATATCTATCTTTCTCTGAGAAACTATATCCACCCATTTCTTACAAGCTTTTCCAGAAACCATATATCTTCTGTGAAATCCCTCCATCAGCTTAAGATGCTTTTGAAAATCCTCAACGATCGGATAACGCCCTCCTTTTGGAAATATGGCAGCACCTATGTCCCCTGAAAAGAGGATTTTAGAAGTAGGATCATAAAGACTAAAGTTGGCAAGAGAGTGTAGAAAGTGAGCTGGCAAGCACTCAAGCTCACGACCACTTCCAAACTTTATCTTCATCCCACGATCCGGTATCCCCTTAACCCTCTTTTGATCATATATCCCAAAGTGAGGGAGAAACCTCAACCACAGCTCTGAGATATAAATGTTCGCTCTCTCTGCTATGGATAACCATAGCATCACTCCAGAGGAAACATCTGGATCTTGATGAGAGAAAAATATATGCTTAATTTGATCAAGGCTAACGTGCTCTGCCACATTAGCCAAAACTCTTGGAAAAACGTGGGCCCCACCTGGATCAAGAAGAACAGCTTCATTCCTGTCCAATATAAGATATTGGTTTGTCTGAACTATTCCCTCCTCCTCTTCCTCCTCCCATCCCAGAAGTATGAACTTATGCTCTTCATCCTCATAAAGCGTTATGCTTGTTGTGCTCAAAGCGCTTCCCTCCTTTCCTATACGCTCTATCTTAATTTATAACATATGTTATGGACTTCCGTAAGAGCACCTGTTATAATTTAGGAAAAAACAAAATATAAGTTCAAAGCGGGAGGAAATGAAAAGATGATAAACAGAGATGACTATACTTCTTTTCCAAAGGAATACGAAAACTTTAAAAAGAAGTTTTTTGAGCTTTCTGGAATTAACTTAAACTCTTACAAGCATCAAATACACAGAAGGGTCCATATGTTAATGAAGAAATGGAATATAGATGACTATGATGAGCTTTTTAAGCTCATAAGCACCGACAAGGGGAGATACATGGACTTCTTAAACTACCTTACGATAAATGTTTCCGAATTCTTTAGAAATCCAGAACGCTTCGACATCCTTGAGAAAGAAATTATTCCCATGATTATGCGCCCTGACAAGTCAATCAAAGCATGGAGTGCAGGGTGCGCTACTGGTGAGGAGCCATACTCACTTGCTATAGTATTTGAAGACCTAAGAATAAAGAAAACGCCCCGTATTTTAGCAACAGATATAGATCGCGATGCTATAGAAAAAGCCAAAAGAGGAATATATGAAGCAAAACAGCTTTACAATGTAAGGCCAGACAGACTTAAAAAATATTTCCTTAAAAAGAGCGACAACCTATATGAAGTCTCCCAAGTTATAAAAGACAGGATTAACTTTAAACGCCACGATCTCGTTTTAGATCCCTTCGACAAGGACTTTGACCTTATCCTTTGTAGAAATGTAGTGATATACCTCGAAAGAGAAGTTAAGGAAAAACTATACCGAAAATTTAAGGACGCCCTTCGTATTGGAGGAGTCCTTATGGTGGGCAACACCGAACAGATCTTTGGATACAAGGAGATGGGCTTCCGCTCGATAAAGCCCTTTTTCTATCAACGAGTCAAATAGGACTCGGCAAGCTTCCAATAGTTAAGAGAATGTTCCTCAAGCCCTCTTCTTTCTTCATCGGTTAGCTCTCTCATTACCTTTCCTGGAACCCCCATGACGAGAACGCATGGGGGTATTTCTTTACCCGGAGGAATAACCGTTCCCGCAGCTACTATAGTATGGTCTCCTATTACTACCTTATCGAGCACTATTGCTCCCATACCTATAAGAGAAAAATCCCCTATCTTGCAAGCATGAATTACAGCAGAATGACCTATAGTAACTCCTTTACCTATCACTGTTGGAATGTCTTTATCAACGTGAATTACAGTGTTATCCTGAACATTACTCAGATCTCCAACTATTATAGGAGCGAGATCTGCCCTTAATACCGCCCCAAACCATATGCTAACTCTCTCCCCCAATCTAACATCACCGATTAATTTCGCACTTTCAGCTATAAATATTTCCTTACGTTTCATAGAAACACGCCCCTTTTTGTTAGTGTGCTCGTACTATATCTTTAATCTTCATAAGCCTGGTTAAGGTTGCCCTCTCCATCTCATCAAGCTTCATGGTTATATATGAGATGGTTTCCTCCAACTGAGGAATCATAACGTACTCTAAAGCGTTAACCCTTCTTCTGGTTCTTTCAATCTCATCCGCAAGGAGAACCACTGCTTTTTCTATCTCAGCAAGCTTTATGAGCTTAGGAAGCAAATCAATGAAGTTATATAGAGCCACATCAAGTTCCCCCGACGTTTGCCAAAAACCATAATTAACCGGATTTCCCTCTTGATTGAAGTCAAATTTAGGAACGAATACGCTCATCATGTTGACCCTACTTACCTTAAGGTAGGTTTTCACACCTGGAAGGAGCAGAGCTTCTTCCAGGCTTCTACTGCTCATCACCGCACGTGCTCCAAGAAAGTTAACATAGGCTTTTTGAAGCTCCTCTTCGAGCTCCTCTCTGAGCTTTTTATTCTCGCGAACCAGCGATATAAATTGTTTTATCAAGGCATCTTGCTTATCCTTAAGCAGCTTATGACCTCTTTTAGCTATAGCAAGCCTCCGCCTTAGGCGGAGGAGCTCCATTCTATTGGGATTAACCCTCAGTTTCATTGCTCTTCTTCTCCCTTAACCTCGGCTTGAGATACCTCTCCTTAAACTCATCTCTAACTCTCTTAAGCTCCTTCATCGGTAGCATGGTCAGAAGCTCCCACCCGAGATCAAGCGTCTGTTCTATAGTCCTATCCTCATACTCTCCCTGTCTCACATATTTATCCTCAAACTCATCAGCGAATTTCGCAAACGCCCTATCCTCTTCAGTCAATGCACCTTCTCCAAGTATAACGGCGAGCTCCTTTGCCTCTTTACCTCTGGCATATGCGGCAAAGAGCTGATTCAGTAAGTCCGCATGGTCCTCTCTCGTCTTCCCTTTACCTATACCCTTATCCTTTAACCTTGACAAGGAGGGAAGAACATCAACGGGTGGATAAATTCCCTTTCTATGAAGTTCCCTGCTTAATATTATCTGTCCTTCTGTTATATAACCGGTTAAGTCAGGAATAGGATGAGTCTTATCATCCTCTGGCATGGTCAGTATAGGTATCTGAGTTATGGATCCCTTTTTACCCTTTATTCTTCCCGCTCTCTCATACATCGTCGCAAGGTCTGTATAAAGATAACCAGGATATCCCCTTCTCCCAGGAACCTCCTTTCTGGCAGCTGAGATCTCCCTTAAAGCCTCACAATAGTTCGTCATATCAGTAAGGATAACCAAAACATGCATATCAAGATCAAAAGCAAGATACTCTGCCGCTGTTAAAGCCAAGCGAGGTGTAGCTATACGCTCTATAGCCGGATCATCAGCAAGATTTATGAACATAACTGCTCTTCTAATCGCTCCCGTCCTGTTAAAATCTTCTATGAAGAAGTTTGCCTCTTCAAAAGTTATACCCATAGCGGCAAAAACAACGGCAAACTTCTCTTCAGAGGAAAGCACCCGTGCCTGTCTGGCTATCTGAGCCGCCATACGAGCGTGAGGAAGCCCACTTCCCGAGAATATGGGCAGCTTTTGACCCCTGACAAGGGTATTCATGCCATCTATCGTGGAAATTCCCGTCTGAATGAACTCAGAAGGGTAATCACGCGAATAAGGATTTATCGGATTACCATTTATATCAAGCCTTTTTTCAGGTATTATCTCCGGACCGCCATCTATGGGCCTACCGGAACCATCAAAGATCCTTCCAAGCATGTCCCTACTCACGGGTAGCTCCAAAGCTTTGCCCAAAAATCTTACCTTAGCATTCTCTATATCAAGCCCTGTGGTTCCTTCAAATACCTGCACCAGAGCCTTATCAGTCGTTATCTCAAGGACTCTTCCTCTTCGAAGCTCTCCGTTTCCAAGCTGAATCTCAACAAGCTCGTCATATTTAACATCCGTGACCTTTTCAACTACTATAAGAGGTCCAGATATGCCACTTATGGTTTTATACTCTTTGATCAAGGTCACTCACCTCCGCTGGGAATGAGAGCATATATTTGCTTTCTGAGCTTCTCCTCGATCTTATCGAACTCATCAAGCCTATTCTCAGGTATATACTTCATTCTCGCTATATCTTCAAGGACTTCCATCTTTTCTATATCTCGGAGCGGGGCCCCCTTCTTAAGAGCATCCTGAGCGAGCCTATAAAGCTCCATAATTATTCTCAGCATCCTGTATTGCTTCGCAAAAGAAGTATAAGTGTCTATCTCATGGAAAGCATTCTGATGGAGAAAATCCTCTCTTATAGACTTGGCAACATCAAGCTTTAATCTATCTTCCTTGGAAAGAGCATCTATACCAACTAATCTGACAATCTCCTTAAGCTCTGCCTCTTCCTCGAGCAGTTTCATAGCCTCCTTTCTGATCTCAACCCACTCCTCTCCAACCTCTCGTCTCCAATAATCTTCAAGAGCATCCATATAAAGCGAATAGCTATTTAACCAGTTTATGGCAGGAAAATGCCTCTGATATGCAAGCTCAGCGTCTAAACCCCAGAACACTTTGACAACTCTTAAGGTATTCTGAGTAACAGGTTCCGAGAGGTCTCCCCCAGGTGGGGAAACCGCACCTATAACGCTTATAGACCCTATGCGATTATCTTTCCCAAGACATATAACTTTGCCAGCTCTCTCATAAAAAGAAGCCAGTCTCGTGCCAAGATAAGCCGGATACCCTTCTTCACCAGGCATTTCTTCAAGCCTACCTGATATCTCCCTTAGAGCTTCCGCCCATCTTGAAGTGGAATCAGCCATAAGGGCAACGTCATAACCCATGTCTCTATAATACTCAGCCATGGTTATCCCCGTGTAGATAGATGCCTCTCGCGCAGCAACCGGCATATTAGATGTATTAGCAACGAGAATGGTTCTCTTCATAAGAGGCTCACCAGACTTGGGATCAGTTAGATGAGGAAACTCTATTAAAACATCGGTCATTTCGTTCCCGCGCTCTCCACAGCCTATGTATACAACTATATCAGCACTTGCCCATTTAGCGAGCTGATGCTGTATAACAGTCTTCCCACTCCCGAAAGGTCCAGGGACGCAAGCAGTTCCTCCCTTTGCCAGCGTGAAAAAGGTATCTATTACTCTTTGACCGGTTGTGAGTGGTTCATCCGGGGAAAGCTGCTTTTTAAAGGGTCTTCTTTGCCTAACAGGCCATTTCTGCATCATAGTAATTTCTATTTCTTTTCCATCATCATCCAGAACCGCTATCACATCCTCAACCGTGTAGTCTCCCTCCTCAGCAATCTTCTTAACTTTTCCCCTTTTACCGGGTGGAACCATTATCTTATGATCAACGAGGACCGTCTCTTTCACAACTCCCAAGACGTCCCCTTCCTCCACCACTTCTCCTTCTTTAACGCTCGGAACGAAATGCCATTTTTTGTTCCTATCAAGGGCATTGATTTTTAAGCCGCGTGCTATAAAGCTGCTTTTAGTTATCTCTTCTATAATGTTTAGGGGTCTTTGAGTCCCATCAAATATCGATTCTATAAGTCCCGGGCCCAGTTCAACGCTTAACGGCATTCCCGTAGAAACTACGGGCTCTCCTGGACCTATTCCTGATGTCTCTTCATACACCTGAATATAAGCCTGATCCCCTTTTAGTTCTATTATCTCGCCAACGAGACCATGCTTACCGACATAGACGACATCATACATTCTTGAACCGAGCATATTATCAGCCACTACAAGAGGTCCAGAAACCTTTACAATCCGTCCTTCTTTCATGCCCAACCTCTCCTTTTACATTGGGTTATGATGATTTAAATATATCTATACCCACTGCCCTCTCCACGTTTTTTCTTATTTTATCCCTGGCAAATCCAGTAGAGCCCTTTACGCTCGGAATTACCAGCACCGAGCAACTTGTCTCCCTGTTAACGCTATCCACAACGGGCTCTATTAAGGATGCTATCTCTTCGGTTATAAAAACAATCCCATACCCCTTCCTAACAAGATCATTTAGAACGCTTCTTGCTTCTCTCAAATCCTTAACCACAAAGGTATCTATCCCAACTGCCTTAAAACCTATAGCTGAGTCGTAGTCTCCTATCATTCCAACTCTAAACGTACGCATCTCTCAACCTCTCCCTTAAAATGTTCCCCGGTACTCCAGCATGCTTACCGGTTATAACAATCCTCAGATTCTTGACTTCCATCTCCTTGGCTATCATAAAACCAACTATCGGCTGAATCCCAAACATAATGAACTTACACCTTTTAGCATAATCTATAAGGTAGTTATCGACCAATCTTTCAAGTAGTGCAAGGTTTTTGCTTTCCTCGTAAACATTCGCCATCTCCTCAATTAATTTACCATAGGGAGAATAAGCCGTATTTTTTACAAGGACATCTGAGCTATCTTGATAGCTTTCAACAAGTTTGTCCTCATCCAGCATGCCATCCGGGATCAAGACATCAGCGAGGAAGCTCTTTGGTTGCTCTGCAAGCTTTACCCTGAAGAACGTCATTATATTAGTCAAATCTATGAGCGTTTTCATATATTCCTTCAAGAAAGGCTCTTCGAGCTCTCTCGCTTCCTCAAGCATAAAGTGAAAGTATAACTTGTCCAATGTTATATCTATAAATCTTGTATCAAGCTCGGCCTTTTCCATGCTTTCTAAGAGCTCTGAAAGTATATATACCCCATCCCTTCTGTAAAACGGAAGATAAACATATTGTTCATTTTCTATTATAGATATGAGCCTGTCTAAAGGAACAGTTCCCATATCTACAAGAACATCCCAGTTTTTCCTGCCACCTCGCTTTGCCAAAACCCTATTTTTAAACAAAACCTTAAGATTGAATAAATCGTATGAATAAAGGAAAAACTTCTTTAACCTATTACCAGGAAGCACCTCCCGTAGAATGCTTGATACTCTTCGAAGTTCATCCTCCCAAAGAATATCAAAATCCTCCGCTTCTCTTAAGCCATAAACCGTTTCTCCCAATAGCTTCCTTATATCTTTTATCGTTTCAGCATCTATAAGTCTATGAAAGAAAGAAATCGGTAAAAGCTCGTTTTCTAGGTATCTAACGCGCGCTGCAGCATAGACATACTTAAAGTTCCTTTCCACTTTCCTCTCTAACCTCCTCAGGAAAGAGCTTTTCTACGACCCTATCTTCCCACTTCTCTCGTATATCCCTAAAGATAGCCTCAAGCGAAAGATTAACATCCACATCTCCTCTGCTTAGTATCAATCCCCTCTTAAAGTCCCCTCTTCCCCTGGAGAGACGCAGATTCCAGCCCTTTTTCTTATTCAAACTCTCGATAAATTTTGCATCTATTAGCTTCTCCTCTTTTCCGAGTATGACTTTCTCGCTTTTAGCCTCAACTGCACGATCCAAAAGTTTCTCGAAAAACCCGAGATAATCCCTACGCGAAAGATTTTCTATCTGTTTTCGCGCTTCCTCAAAAACCTCGTCAAGGAGCCTTCTCTTAGCAGCGAGCATCTGCTTCTTGTTTTCAAGCTCAGCTACCACGCGCCTTCTTTCGATCTCCCGTCTTTTTAGCTCTTCCGTTTCAGATTTGGCTTCCTCAATAAGTTTATCAATCTCATCCCTGGCTTTTTTCAGAATCTTCTCTCGCCTTTCCTCCGCTTCCTTAAGTATCCTCTCAGCCTCTTTTCTGGCGTCTCCGATAATCTTTGACTTTATATCTTCCAGAGACATGCTATATGCCTCCTTATAACTTTATACCGTTTAAAAGGAGCACAGTCATGAGAAGCCCAAGTACCGCGTATGTCTCAACCATAGCGGGGAGAATAACCGCCTTACCTGCCTCTTCCGGTCTCTTCGCTATTAGTTGAATACACGCAGCGGATGTTTTCCCCTGCGCTATTCCAGATATAAGCCCAACGATTGCTACTGGCAAAGCGGCAAAAGCTATAGCAAGCCCTTGCTCAATGGTAAGGCTAACAAGGTGTCCTCCAAGGAGACCAATTTTGTTCATTATAAGGAAGCCGGCGAGAAGACCATATATACCCTGCGTGCCCGGCAACGCCTGGAGCAGCAAAACCAGTCCAAACTTCTTTGGATCCTCTGTGAGAACTCCGGCACCCGCCTCACCTGCTATGCCGACACCTACCGCCGATCCTGATCCAGCCAAGCCCGCAGCCAAGGCAGCTCCACTTATAGCTATAGCAGTACTTAATTCCATACCCCATACCTCCTTTTAATCTGCTATCCTGGTAAATTTCGTGTTTATAGAGAACGGCTCAAACGCCTTACCTCCACCAGTATAAAACTTACTGAAAAACTCCACGTATTGTAAACGCGTTGAGTGAACAAAAGCACCCAAGGAATTCACCAATATGCTTAAGATATGACCTATTATCAAAATTACCACGGCTATTATGACCCCCACAAATGGGACGTTAATCACCATCATAGCAAGCATATTAACTATCATAGCAATAACGGCAGTTCCTAACCCCAGAGCCAACAATCTACTATATGAGAGTACATCGCTTAAATAACCCATCACATCATATAGACTAAATACCCCTTTTAAAATGCGCTTTATGATATTTTTCTCCTCCCTCCCTTGGGTAGCCACGAGAAGAAGCGCACTACCTCCTACCATCGCGTACACGAAGTTTCCCCAAGACTGTGGGACCTTACCCACTTTAAAGGCTCCCAATAGCAGCAGGGATGATAAGAACCACAACCAGCCGAACTGATCAAAGATAGCATCTCTCAGATTCCCCTGCCTTATGTTAACGTAAGCTTTAAGTATAAGACCAACAAAAATGTGAACTATCCCAAGCGCCAGCGATATTCCCAAAACCAGCATAGGATTCTCCATGGGATCAAGGAGCTTAGCCTTGCTTAATAGCTTCCCCAAGCTATTAAGCCACGATATCTTATGAAAGAGATCACCGAACCACGCGGCTTCCATTCCACCAAAGATAATTGTGGAGATGCCTCCCAAGAGAAGAAGAAGGAAGAACTTCTTCGCACCCAGGGGAATCCTATCCCGATATCGAGCTAAAACCATGCTCACTAATATGGCTATAACAAGCCCATATCCTGCATCTGTGAGACAGAGACCAAAGAAAACGAAGAAAAACGGTGCGAAAAATGGAGTGGGATCTATATCTTTTCCGTAAATCGGAAGCCCATAAAGGGCAGTCAGGACCTCAAAAGGTCTAATAATAGGATGATTTTCAACTACCACCGGGACGTTATCCTCAGGAGACGGCTCCTCAAAGCTGTAAGCGACCACGCCTTTGTATTCCCCAAGAAGCTTCCTCACTCTTTCTTCATCGCTCTTCCTAAGCCAGCCTTCAAACATAAAAACCTTAGAGGTAACTAAGAAGTTTGAATCCGCCTTCTGCTTAGTTAAAGCTATCGAAAGGTAGTCATAAACGAGCTTTAACTCGTCGAGATACAATAGATACCCCTTAAGTTTATTTAGGTTTTCTTTCTCTTCCGAATCGAGCTTTTCCAGCTCTTTCTCTATATCCGCTATAGCTTCTCTCGGAGTTCCCTTCCGCTTCGGAACGGTAAAAGCGTTAAAATTATAGTTTCTAAGAATCTCCTGGAGGATTTCACTCTCCTCCCGGAGATAGATCAGCGCAAAAGCTTTTTCCTCAGGAGGAGATGGCAAAAAAATTATCTCCCACAATGAAAGTTTCTCCTTTATATCTCTGCTAAAGCTTTGAAACTCCTCATTCTTGAGAGAACCAATTATACCCAGCGTTCTTAGCGTTCCCACCTCAAAGAACTCCAGCGGAACGCCCAGGGACTCCCAAGATCTAAGGAGTTCCCTCTCGGAAACAAGCTGCGCTCTTTTATTCCTTATTTCGATGGACCTTCTCTCTCTTTTCCTTATATCCTCAACGATTTCTCTGTAATTTAGCTTTTTTACCCTGCTTTCAAGCTCCTCCCGTGAAAGATGGAACTTGCCAGCAAACAATGAGTCCATCAAACCCTTTTTGCTTTCATTTATACTCTCAAGATATTCTATAGCAAGCCTGAGATCGTTTAAGAATGATTCCATTTCTGCGTAAGCTCTCCCCTCTGCTCCAACGGAAAGTCCAAGCTTTTGAATCTTATCTCCAAGCGCAGATGGTAGATCTATAAATTCTACAACCCCTAACCTTTGCAAGGATTCGATAAGTTCATCTTTAACGGACTTATGCGATATAACCCGAAGCTTTAGCATTTCACTAACCGGCATATTCTTTAAGCACCTCTTCTACCAAAATTTTAGAAATCTCTTCTACCTTCGCTCTCTGCTCCTCTTCAAACTCCTTAGCTTGTCTTTCACCCTCGGAAACTATCTGCGCAAAGAGCTTTTCTCCTTCCTCCCTGCCCTCCTGAATGGCTCTTCTTCTTATCCTTATGGCCTCCTTTCTCCCCTCAGAAAATATCCTCGCTGCTTCCGTATTCGCTCCCTCAATAAGAGCTCGTGCCTTCATCTTAGCTTCCTTTATTATCTCCTCCGCCTCTGCTTCGACTTTCTTTATTTCCTCAACGATGTTCTCCTCCACGATAATCACCCCCACTTTCCGTATTCTAACCACTGAAAAAAACCATGTCAATCCTCAATATAGTTCCATTTTCTCTATGAGAAAAGTCAAAAACCTTTTTAGCTCCCCAACCATCGGCTTAAGATGAAGATAAACCCTGTTAGTCGAGGGAACCAACGCTAAATGCTTTATTATCTTGATATTTCCCTTATATCTCTTAAACAACTTTAGGATAT
This sequence comes from Synergistota bacterium, assembly GCA_021159885.1. Classification (NCBI taxonomy): domain Bacteria; kingdom Thermotogati; phylum Synergistota; species Synergistota bacterium. Next base: position 26,641 of record JAGHDO010000071.1, read on the forward strand.
CCTCCACTGCCTTCTCGTCCTCATATAGTATTCTAAAGTTAACTCCGCAAATTGATGCCCTTTTCTCAAAAAGTTCCTTTTTCCTTCTAATCTTGGGCTTAAAGAGAAAAGCTTCATCTCTTATGAGATGAAGCTCTCTTGAAATTCTCTTGCCTCTTGGCGTTAGAAGAAAGAATGCCCTATCACCACGAAACAAAAGCAAAGATAGCGGCAAATAAATTAAGCTCTGGCGAGGAGCAAGAATAAGGGAGACCTCAAAAAAAGAAAAAAGCGGGTTTTGAATCTTATAACCCGCTTTAAAACCAACATATCCTCCTATCCACGTGTACTCCTTATCTCTGATCTTGAGAGGAGCCTCTATCTCGCCAAGATAGTTTTTCATCAAAAGAAGATTTATCTTTCTCCCCTTAAAAAACTGCAAAGTCATTATAGCGGAGAGGATAAAGATTAAAAAGACTATCTTAGACAAGAAGCGTATACCTCCCTAAGAGCATTTATTCCTCTCGGGCTCCGATCCATATAAGGTATGACCTTAATCTCATGATCAGCAAATCTTTCTTTAATAAACTCCATAACTTCAGACTGCTTGGGCAACCTTTCCGGCATATATTTATTAACTACTATTCTTTCCACCTTCATATTAAAGTTTCTCAAAAACGCTATTAATCTTTCAGTTTCAAGCAAAGGAACTTCCTCTGCATTCAACACCGTTATATATCCCGTTTCCTCACCTTTTAATTTATTCCTTAGAGCCTCGTACTCCTCCTTCATCTTCCCAAGCTCCTTCATCACGTCATCTTCTTCCGCTGATGCAGGAAGACCTTTATCAATTTCTCCTCTTACCCTTCTTATCATCCCCCTCCTATCAAGTATCGCGCTTCTTAGCTTCATAAGCTCATCTATCCAGAGTAGCGAGACAGAGGGTAAGCTCAAAACCCTTAGCGTATGGCCTGTAGGAGCGGTATCAAAGAGAACGAAATCATAATCATGGGAAAATATATGCCTTTTTATGGCCTCAAGCGTTGCCTGCTCTTCCATACCAGGAGAATATCTAAGAACCTTGAAATATCCTTCCATGTTCAAGACGGAGAGGTATTTATACGTCATCCGCAGGCTTTGGGCTATTCTATCCAAATAGCGAGAGATTTCTCTCTCTATATCAACCTCTCTTGCATAAAGATTCTCGCTTACACGGACAACTTTATCTGAAAGTTTTATGTTTAGTATGTCTCCAAGATTATGAGCAGGATCAAGAGAAACGATAAGAGTTCTATACCCTTGAGAGGATAAAAAGGCACCGTATGAAGCTGCAACGCTTGTTTTTCCCACTCCTCCCTTTCCAACGAAAAACTTAATTCTCATACCTCAAAATACCCTGCTATTCTGCCAAATGCATCATCAAGTTTTAATGTACCAGATGTCATCATCTCTATCTCTCTATCAAGAAGCGGTAGAAGTCTTAAAGTCAAGCTTGTGGGGGGACTTGGAATACCCACAAGTCCCCCCACTATTAAGAGAGCAAAGACATTCTCATATTCTGCACACTCAAGCTCTATAAGCCCTATTGCATTTTCCTTAAACCCCTCAGAGAATCCCTTGAATATACCCCTTAGCTTCGATAGAATGTTCATGCAGTTGGCTCCATAAGCTCAGGCCCTTTCTTCAAAGCCTTGAAGAAATCGTAGATCAGGATGAAATTAAGTATAAGCATCACAACTGTCATTCCGCCAATAGAGTATTTAAGTACACCAGCTTTCGAAGGCACTACCACAAATAGGAACCAGAATAAGCCTGAAGTTACGGTAATCCAGAGAAAGATAGCGGGAATCAAAACCGCCATCTTATAGCCAGAACTTACTCTCTGAACGTTAACCGCCCAAACACCAGCAGTCATCAAAGCTATAGATGCAAGGAGCTGGTTGGCTCCCGAAAAAGCGGGCCACAAAAGGGTAAGGGCTCCACCCCAAGCAAGCCACATTCCCAAACTAGCTGCTATAAGCGAGCCAACCCATCTATTGGCTATAACGCTGTAAAAGCCAGGTGATTTTTCACGCAGAGGCTCAAATATCTCAGTCCATGCAAAACGCGCCAGACGGTTTGATGTATCAAGAGTAGTCAAAATAAACGCAGAAACCCAGAGCCCCGCAAACGTTTTTCCAACGGAGAATGGTATGCCAAAAGCATCTTGCAGCCCTTTTGCATACCCGCCAACGAAAGGCCCTAACTTTCCACCTATGGCGTTAGTAGCCTTCAAATAGTTTTGAGCAAAGTAAGTTCCGCCTGCTTTCAGCATATCGAGATTTACTCCCATCTTAGCAAGCTTCTGAGAAGCTCCATCGAGAAGAGAAAACGCATAAACCGCTATCGCAGTAACAACTATGGTTGAGAGGAACCCCTCGGTAAACATGGAACCATATCCAACCATGAGACCACTAAGCTCATTATCAAGTTGTTTAGATGTGGTCCCCGAACCAACTATGGAGTGAAAACCAGATAAAGCACCACATGCTATAACCAGAGGAACCACTGGCCAGAAGGGAGATGGCTTTCCGCCAACTATGTTAGCCGTAAAGGCTGAAAATGCAGGCAAAGTAAATCCCTTAGCAACTATTATAAACGCCAATCCTCCTAAAGCCAACCCCGCCCAAAGTATATAGGCATTTAAATAATCACGGGGTTGAAGAAGAATCCAAACTGGAAGCGAAGCTGCGATCACTATATAGAGAAATTCAAGAATATACCAAGTATGGGGAGATAACTTTATAGGAAGCTTAAATCCAATCCAGAGTGAAATTAAAACGAGAAGTAGCCCGACTATAGTTCCAACTTTCATCCCGAGATTAGTCCTATAAATTATAAACCCGGTAATCAGGGCTGCTACTATAAAGCCTATGGAAGCAGTTGCAACCGAAGGAGTACTCACAAAAATTCCCGTTAAAACAGCCATGAAAGCAGCTATAACAAGGAGAAGGGCAAAGTAAATGAATAGCTCAAACGAATAAGAGGTTCTCTTACTCATAACCTTACCTGACACATATTGTATCGATTTTCCTTCATATCTTACAGACGCCATTAAAGCTAAGTAGTCGTGAACACTTGCAATAAAGATGTTTCCAAACCAAATCCATAAGAGAGATGGAAGCCATCCCCATGCCATGGCAAGCGCAGGACCCACTATAGGACCAGCACCGGCTATTGATGCAAAGTGATGGCCGTAGAGCACAAATGGATGAGCGGGAAAGTAATCAACGCCATCTTGCATCGCCAAAGCGGGCGTTTTCCTATTAGGATCAGCCTTAACAACGTTCCTCTCAAGTCCTTTACCATAAGTGAAGAACGCCACAATGTATATGGCAGCTGCAGTAAGAATCATGAGAGTTGACACCTTACTTCACCTCCTAAAACAGAAAAATTTCCCTCTTATTAGAGATATTATAGCACAAACTTCTATAATCAAACACTGTGAGGAAAAATCTTATTCCAAAGCAAAGCTTTCTTTACATAGAATGCGGAATTGAAGCATAATATAACTATATGACTCATGCTGTTGACCCACTCTACCAAAAGGGGTAAAATCCTTATAAAAATAGGGCAAGAGGAGGGAATCTCAAATGAAGGTACTCGTTATCAACTCTGGTAGCTCCTCCATTAAATACCAGCTCTTTGACATGACAACGGAGGAGGTTATAGCAAAGGGGCTCGTCGAAAGAATAGGCATAGCGAACTCTCGTCTTAATCATTATCCACAAAATAGGGAAAAGGTGGTGATAGAGCAAGATATACCAGATCATGAAGTCGGCTTAAAGCTAGTTCTGGATGCGCTGGTTCATCCCACACATGGCGTGATAAAGGACCTCAAGGAAATTAGCGCGGTTGGCCACAGAATAGTTCATGGAGGGGAGAAGTTCGCATCATCTGTATTAATAACCGATGAGGTTATAAAAGCGGTAGAAGAGTGCATCCCTTTGGCTCCATTACACAATCCTCCAAATCTTTTGGGAATAAAAGCCATGCAAAAGCTTTTACCTAGTGTCCCACAAGTGGGCGTTTTTGACACCGCTTTTCACCAGACAATGCCTCCTCACGCCTATATTTATGGAATTCCTTATGAATATTATGAGAGATATCGAGTCAGAAGATACGGTTTTCACGGAACCTCTCATTATTATGTTGCCAATAGAGCAGCAGAGATACTCAGCAAGAGCATAGAAGAACTTAGGATAGTAACCTGCCATCTCGGCAATGGCTCAAGCATAGCCGCGGTAGACAAAGGTAGATCCATAGACACCTCCTTGGGCTTTGGAACGGTTGCCGGTGTGATAATGGGAACGAGATGTGGGGACTTAGATCCCGCTATAGTGCTTTTTCTCATGGAGAAAGACGACCTCTCAACGGCTAAAATGCAGGAAATACTTTACAAGAAGAGTGGCTTTCTCGGAGTATCGGGAATCAGCAATGATTTAAGAGACGTTGAAGAGGCAGCTAAGAGAGGAAATCGCCGAGCGGATTTAGCGTTAGATATATTTGCCTATGGAATTAAAAAATATATTGGAGCATATGCTGCAGCCATGGGGGGATTAGATGTCGTAGTATTCACAGCTGGAATTGGAGAAAACAGCAATGTAGTGAGAGAGAGAGTATGCAGAGGATTAGAGTTTCTTGGAATAAAGTTAGATCTTGAAAAGAACAAGGTCAGGGGCAAGGAAGCCATAATATCAGCTGATGATTCCAAGGTAAAGGTGATGGTTATACCAACCAATGAGGAGCTTGTCATAGCGAGAGATACAAAGAGAATAGTTGAAAGGGAAGGGCAATAAAAGGGTTAAGGCGGGGGGTTAAATATCCCTCCGCCTTAATGGCAAGGTCATACATCTGGGACCCCCTCTTCCCCTAACGAGCTCCGCACCTTCTATCTCAAGCACTCTGATTCCTGCTTTGCGAAGCTCCTCATTTGTCTTCTCATTCCTGGCATAGGTTATAACCACACCGGGAGCTAATGCAAAGGTGTTAGTCCCATCGTTCCACTGTTCTCTACCAGCTATCACCGTGTCTCCCCCACCGGTATATATAATCTCCGATTCACCTAAGCCAAGAGCCTCCTCAATTGAAGAAATAAGATCCTCTTTCATGGTTATCGTTATATCTCCATCCTTATTCAGGGTTAGCTCGAAAACTCTCATCCTATCAAGCGTAAACGGGTAAACTACAAATACACCCCAATCTACCATAGTGAATACGGTATCCAAGTGCATAAAAGCTCTCCTCTTAGGAATCTCTATCGCTAAAACCTTTTTAAACCCTCCATACTTAAACAGCCTTCTTGAGACCCTCTCAACTGTTGCAGGAAGTGTCCTTTCGCTACAACCTATAGCGACCGTATCGCTCGAAAGAACGAGAATATCTCCTCCTTCCACGGTATAAGGAAACACATCATCTTTATCTTTCCCGAACCAAAAGTTAATCGGATCTCTCCTAAAAAGAGGATGATTCTCAAAAACATACTTAAGATAAAGAGGCTCTCTGCTCCTGGCAGGATGCTTCATCGAGCTTATGATAACGCCATTGCCAACAATAGCAGCAGGATCCCTCATAAAATAAAGATTTGGGAGAGGCCTTATATAAAAGTCGTTGTCAGATCTCATAAGTGCCGATAATCCAAGCTCTGAAAGCTGTACCTCTCTCTTGTAAATACCGCCGATCAGGACGTCCACAAGTCTCTCCGAAGGAAGCTCCATTAAATAGGATGCAAGATAATTAGACGTTCTTGGATTAAAGAGCTCTAATCTTACAACATCCGTTATAAGTGATCTCCTTGTCTCTTCATCATGCAATATATCCTTAAGCAGATCCTCTATATAGTAAACCTCTACTCCTTCCTTTCTCAAAAGCTCCGCAAAACGATCATGCTCCTGTTGGGCTCTCTTAAGCCAAGGAATATCATCGAATAGAAGAATATCCATATTCTCAACTGTGAGTCTCTCAAGCTCCTTACCAGGCCTGTGAAGCATAACCGCTTCTAAGGTTCCTATCTCGGAAAAAACCCTCAGCATTCTTTATCACCATCCAGTAAATCTTCCAATCCCATGGTCTTTAAAACTCTTTTAACCTCGTCCTGCCACCTCACAAATGATATTTCGATTCTCCTCCTCTCAGCTTCTCTCTTGAGCTCCATCAGTGCTTGAATTCCCTTAACATCTATAAAGTTTATTCCAGACATATCTATACGCAACCGCTTAGGTCTATACCTGTGGAGAATTTCCTCAACCTTGCATTTTATTAGAACTGCTTTTGCGTGATTTAGCTTTCCGCGTGGATGATATTCAACGAGATCTTTCTCTATGCTCACCTCCTCTTTTCGAAATTTCTTAACGAGAACCACTTCATTACCCGGAGGAATGAAGTAAAGATCATCCATGACCGCCCTCATTATAGAGATCCCTCTGCCTCCCTCACGCAGAGAAGTTTCATCCCTTGCAATTTCCTGAAAATTGAATCCTTCGCCTTCATCCCTAACGCTAATCTCAAGCATTCCCTTATCGTAATCCCAAAGAGCTTTTATAAAAACCTTTTTATCAATCCTTCCTGAATTACCATGAAATATAGCATTTAATATAGCCTCATTAAGAGCGAGTTTTAAATCATAAATATCCTCTGCGGAAAAACCAAGTTCATCAGCCTTAGTGAGTATCGGTGCTATAGACGTCCTTATATTCTCTATACTGCTTGGAATAACAGTCTCGTAAACGTCAATATTTCTCCTTGTATCAAGCTTGCTTAAACCGACTATAAATAGCGTTATATCGTCCCGAGGAGCTTTTCCTTCCATAAATTTCTTAACCCTTTCCTTAATGATTTCAGATATAAAGGTAATATCGAGCTTTCCTTCCACAGAAATCAGCTCTTTAAGCAGGTTTTTTAAACGCTCCTCTCCAAAGAATTCCCCCTCGGGAGATAATGCTTCGATAAGCCCATCTGTGTAAAGGAGAACACACTCTCCATCTTCTAAAAAGACTTCTTCTTCAGGATACTCAAGTAGACTTGACAAAACTCCAAGAGGAGGTCCACCCGTCTTTACCTCGACTATTCCAGTCTTTTTCAAAAGTATGGGAGGCAAATGCCCTCCAACCGCTATCTTACCCCTGCCATCCGGAAGAAGGGCAAAGATTGCCATCGTTACGAATCTGCCAAGCTCCTCAAATAAGCACATCATCTCATTCAGCTTAGCAAGTAGCTGTCCAGGGGAAGAAACAACCCTAACGAGAGCCGATATAGCCCCTTTAAGCATCGCAGTCAGGAAAGCTGCAGGAACTCCCTTACCGGAAACATCAGCTATAACACCTATGATAGAACCATCACTCATAGGAAAAATATCATAATAATCTCCTCCAACAATCCTCGCAGGTTCAAACCACGCACTTAACCGAAAGCGTCCCTCCTTGGGAAGCGAGGAAGGTAATATCGCTCGTTGAATATCTGAAGCAACTCTTATTTCAAGTTCCAGCTTTTCCCTCTCTCTGCGCTCCTTAAGAAGATCCTGTCCTTTTAAAACAGCACCTGTCATGAGAGCGAGAGCATTTAGGATCCTCGCATCGTGCGCCATAAAGGGTTTGTTCTCTTTTCTTCCGAGGATTATGACACCATAGACTTTGTCCACATGATAAACAGGTATAACTATGAAATGCTTCCAAGGAACTCTCTCTTCATTACAGTCGTTGAATATAACCACATCTCTAACCTCAAGAGCCTCCTTAAGATACTCTTTAACGCTGTCCGTGAGAGTAAACTCGATATCACCTATTGTATCTCTTAACACTATATCCCCGTTTTCAGAACAACAGGAGAAAACGTAATCCACATCAGGGTAGAGAGAAAAAAAGAGATTTCTAAGCTCATAACAAGCTTCCTCCCTTGAGGAAGTAAAGAGGTGAGGAAGCTTTTGAGCGAAGTCGTAAAAGAGATTAACCTCCTCATAAAGATTTGCCAGTTCATCAAGCGCAAGGTAAAGCTCTTCCTCACTCTCCCCCCGCATCTTTCAACCCCTTAAGAAGCCTTTTAACAATTGTTTCAAGCTTTACAGGACTAAATGGTTTGAATAGAAAATCCACGACACCCAAGCTCTTCATCTCATCGATCATTGACCTCTCCCCTACCGCTGTTAAAACAAGAACAGGTATATTCTTATACTCATCATATCTCCTAAACTCTCTCATAAATGAGGGACCATCCATTTCAGGCATCATTATATCCAACAATATAAGATCGGGTTTCTCCTTCTTTAATAGATAGAAAGCCTCTTTTCCATTAGAAGCCTCCAGGACCCTATATCCCCTTTTCGATAGAATATGATTTACTAATCTCCTTAAAAGCGGGGAATCGTCAACGACGAGAATCGTAGCCATGGCTATAAACTAAAACGAACTAAGTGCCTCTTGCTCATCATCAAAGAATTCAAATACTCTGTTTAGCCTCGTCAGTTCGAAAATCCTCTTAACCTGCGGCGAAAGAGGACCCAAGATCTTAAGATCTCCCCCCTCCTTTCCAACCTTCCTTAACCCAGATATAAGGATTCCCAAGCCCGTTGAATCTATGTAGGTGGTCCCGCTTAGATCAACGATAATTTTCACTCTTCCTTCATTTATCTCCCTCAGCATAATATCGCGAAGGTCGCCCGCCGTTTCCACGGAAACCTCCCCATCAACCCTTATTACAGATATCACGCCTTTTCTCTCAAGGCTCACTCCCATCATTTCTCACCTCACTTTAAAAAGGGAAAGATGTACCAACTTGTCTTCAAGCAATAAGACTTTTCCCAAAAGTTTAACCCCATCGCCAAACCTCAGTTCCACCCCACACCCTATCGAGGGATAGCTCCTCACCCTCGAAAAAGTAAGCGAGGAAATAAACCTCCTTACCCTCTTGAGCGAAACGGAGGAACTCCCCCGTGTAAGGAGCCCCTCCATGAGATAACTCTTTATTAACTTCCTTAGCATTCTCGAAAGGATCTTACTACTCCCGAAAAGATCGATAGCTATGAGAGCTGGCGTTTCTATTATAAAGCCAGAAAATTTCTCCTTCAAGCCCTCCGCCTCGCTTGCATAACGCTCTATCTCATCCTTAAGGTTATCGTACGCATCATGAAAAGAAGAAGTTCTCGATGAAATCCGAAGGCTTGATAGGGCATCCCTTATCGAATTCCAGAGCGAGCGCTGATCAGACCTATATCCCTTGTTTTCCTGAAGCGATCTATTAACCCCACTACATAGTAAACTACGCAATGAGGGATTGAGCATAGTTCCTCCCGGGATAAAGGAATTTCCTCCCCGCCATCTTCCTTCCTCAACGCAGGAAACCGGTAATCTATAAGATCTGCCGGGTTCAAGCCAAACCGAGGTATTAGATACTCTATTCTGATATGCGCCTAATAGCTCCTCTCCGTCCAAGAGAAAGATAGGGGTATTAGAAAAATTCTCAAAGATAACAGTATCAACGCGAGGAGGATCAAGCTCTTTAATAGAGAATCTCCCTTCCTCAAGCGCGATAGGTAAATTTTCCTCAAGACTATCCGGTACCTTTATGGGATAAACAACAAGGTTTCTCAGGAAGAAAGGCTCTTCAAAATCGATATCTTTCTTAAGACTCTCCAAGATACGCTTTCCGTACTCTATCATCATTCAGCAAATCTATACCAAGTCCCTCCATAACTATTCTTCCCGTTTCGAGAACGTATCCATAATGAGCTATCTTCAGGGCAGCACGGGCGTTTTGCTCTATAAGAAGTATGGTTCTACCTTCATCATTTATCTGTTTTATAACCTCGAAGACTTCCTTTACAAGTAGAGGAGCCAAGCCAAGCGAAGGTTCATCCATCATAAGAAGACGTGGTTTACCCATGAGAGCTCTTCCAAGAGCGAGCATTTGTTGTTCTCCCCCCGAGAGAGTTCCCGCTTTCTGCCATATCCTCTCTCTGAGTCTCGGAAAGAGCTCAAAAACCCACTGAAGGTCCCTTTCTATTCCCTCTTCATCGGTTCTGGCATACGCTCCCATTTTCAGGTTCTCCATAACCGTAAGATTAGGAAAGACTCTTCTTCCTTCGGGAACCATTGCCACACCCATTTGGACTATCTCATGAGTAGACTTGCCAAGAATCTCTTTTCCATCAAACTGTATAGAACCCTCAGCATCTACAAGCCCACAGATAGCCCTTAAAGTCGTCGTCTTGCCAGCACCATTTGCACCTATAAGCGTAACTATCTTCCCATGAGGAACCTCAAAGCTTATTCCTTTAAGAGCATGAATTCCCCCATAATAAACGTGCAGATTTTCAACCTTAAGCATTACTCCTCAGCCTCCCCTAAGTAAGCCTCTATTACTTTTGGGTTCTTTTGTATGGCCTCCGGGGGACCTTCCGCAATACTTATTCCATGATCTAAAACCCTGATCCTCTCACATATTCCCATGACAACCTTCATATCGTGCTCTATGAGGAAAACGGTTAAGCCAAAATCATCACGTATCATCCTTATAAAATCCATAAGGTCCTGCGTTTCCTGAGGATTCATTCCCGCAGCGGGCTCATCCAGCAGAAGCAGCTTGGGATGAGTTGCAAGCGCTCTTGCTATCTCAAGTCTTCTCTGCTGACCGTAGGGAAGCCCACCAGCTATAAAGTCCTCGTACTCTAAAAGTCCGAGCTTCGAGAGAAGTTCCCTTGCCTCTTCAACCATCTTTTTTTCCTCTTTCTTATAGTTGGGGCTTCTAAAAACCGCTTTAAAAATGTTAGATTTGAGCTGATAGTGAAACGACGCCATAACGTTATCCAAAACGGTTAGCTCTTTAAAAAGCCTTATATTCTGAAAAGTTCTCGCTATGCCTCTTGTTATTATGTAATTGGTCGATTTACCAGTTATATCTTCCCCGTCAAAATATATTTTACCAACTGTGGGAACATACACTCCGGTTATCATGTTGAAAACCGTAGTCTTACCTGCTCCATTGGGACCTATAAGACCAACAAGCTCCCCTTTTCTAATTTCTATGTTAAAATCATTTACGGCTCTTAATCCTCCAAAGTCCATCGTTACGCCCTCAAGCTTCAGTAGCGCTTCCAACGTCTTTCACCCCCTTAAGAGGGTATATCTTATTGATTATAAAGTCCCATGAAAGCTCTTTCCTTCCCATTAGCCCCCTTTGCCAGTAAAGCATTATGAATATGAGCAACAGAGAAAAAACGACCATTCTCATACCCGGTATTCCAGGAATATGGACGGGTCCTATATCCATCGGGCTTTCCACCGAGCGTAGCATCTCTGAGAGAAGAACGAAGATAAAAGCTGCAATTGCAGATCCCGTAAAGCTTCCCAATCCTCCGAGAACTATTATTATAAGAAGGTTAAATGTAAAGAAGAAAGAAAACAGCTTGGGATCTATGGTTCCGAGAAGCGAGGCAAGAAGACCCCCACCTACTCCCAGGAAGAAACCCGCCAGGGTTAGAGCAAGAAGCTTGTGCTTCTTTATGTCTATTCCCACAGCTTCAGCTGCTATCTCATCCTCTCTTATAGCTTCAAAAGCCCTTCCATAGCTTGATGTCCTAAGCCACCTCATGAAAAAGTATGTAAAGAAAGCCCACCCCCACGTCCAATAGAGATTAACATAGCCTGGTATATCCTTCAGCCCCAGAGCCCCATTCGTTACAGATATTAGATTGCTCGCAAGAACCACCATTATCTCTCCAAAACCTAAGGTAACTATGGCAAGATAATCTCCTCTTAGCTTAAATGAAGGAATCCCAAGAAGATAAGCAGCTACCGCTCCTATTATACCAGCCAGAATAAGCGAAGGCAAAAATGGCAGACAGATGGAATTAAGAGGCCATATCAGCGGCTGAATTATGAAAGCAAGTGCCTTTTTCTGAACCGGCATGGTAAGCAGGGCAACTGTATATGCCCCCAAAGCTATAAAAGCATTAGGACCTAACATAAACTGCCCTAAGGTACCGTTTACAAGGTTATAAGCCATCGCCATCGTCATATAGACAGCAGAAACATTTAGAATCCTTATAAAATATGGATCCAGAAAATCATCCGCCTTTGAGAGAAATATAAAGAAAAGGGTTAAAAAAGCAACGTTTAATATTATCCTCAACCGCTTTCTCTTTTGAAGTATGAGCTCTCTCTCCATCGCAGTCATCCCCCATCACACCTTTTCCTTCATGGATTCTCCAAGAAGCCCGGTTGGCTTAAAAAGAAGTATGATTATTAAAAGAGAAAAGGCAATCGCGTCTCTATATCCAGCTATCTGAGGCATGAAAGCAACTATAAGAATCTCCGCCATTCCAAGTATAAAGCCTCCCAACATAGCACCGAAGACGTTTCCTATTCCCCCGAAAACCGCAGCTATAAAGGCCTTTAAACCCGGCATTATTCCCATATAAGGGTTGATTTGGGGGAATTTTACAGCCCACATTATTCCTCCTGCAGCAGCCAGAGCAGATCCAACGGCAAAGGTAATTGATATCACTTTATCAACGTTTACGCCCATTAGGCTCGTCGTCTCGAGGTCCGTTGCGACGGCTCTCATAGCCATTCCTACCTTAGTTTTATAAATTAGATATATTAAGCCAACGAGAAGTATGCCTGCTATTATCGGAATCCATATGGTAAAGGAAACCAGATAAATGCCCCTTATGTTCATCCCTATATCAAATATGTGAGGACGTGGAAACGCCTTAGGGCGGCCTCCATATACCACAAGAGCTATACTCTCCAGGAAGAAAGAAACACCTATGGCAGTTATTAGAGCAGAAATTCTTGGAGCTCTTCTCAAGGGTCTGTACGCTCCAACGTAAGTTAGAACTCCGAGGAGAGCCGTTAGCGCAACGGCTATTATCCATGAAATCTCCCAAGGAAGATGAAACATGAGTATACCGAAGTAAGCAAAGTAGCACCCCATCATCATAATATCGCCATGGGCAAAGTTTATTAGCCTTATAATTCCATAAACCATCGTATAACCTATTGCAACCAACGCATATAAACTACCTAAGGATATTCCATTAGCTAACTGTTGAAGAAAATCAGTTAGATCCAACTTTAATCCGCCTCCTTCGGCAGAAAGTCAATAATTTTCCGGTGGCTTCTCCTGCAAGAGAAGCCACCGGAAGAAGATTAACAATAGCCAATTCTATGCAACCATCCCACCTCTAAGTCTCCCTCTTCTCCTTAAGGATTAACAGTAGTCACATATACAAACTTACCATTCTTCACAGTCTGAATAACCGCTGCCTTAATGGCATTGTGATTCTTATCGAACTTAAACACGCCGGTAACTCCCGCAAAGCTCTTTATACTTTCAAGAGCATCCCTTATCTTCTCAGGATCCGTGCTCTTAGCCTTCTTAATAGCGTGAATTACAACGAAATAGGCATCTGCTGCGAGAGCTCCAAGAGAGTCAGTATTCTTATTGAACTTCTTATGATAAGCCTTAACGAATTCCTTACCGAGCTTGGTGGAAACACCGCCCTCATCGTAATGATTCGTGAAGTAGATGCCTTCCACAGCCTTACCACCTATCTTAATAAGCTCCGGAGCATAAGCACCGTCTCCTGAGAGGATATAAGATTTAACGCCAAGCTCACGAGCCTGCTTAGAGAAGAGGGCAATTTCAGGATAATACCCAGGAATGTAAATGACATCTGGTTTTTTAGCCTTAACAGCGGTAACCTGTGCGGTAAAGTCCTGATCACCGGTCCTGTACATAACCTTAGCAACTATCTTCCCACCAAGCTTCTTAAACGACTCTTCGAAGAACTTGGCCAAACCAACGCAGTAGTCCTGCTGAACATCCATGACTATTGCAGCCTTACGCGCCTTAAGATTGTTGTAAGCGAACTTAGCCGCTATCTTACCCTGGAATGGATCGATAAAGCAAACACGGAAGACATACTTCTTACCCTGTGTCACAAGCGGATTCGTCGAAGCAGGAGACACCATGGGAACGCGATACTTCTCAGCAACAGGTCCTCCTGCTAATGAAACGGAGCTACAAACGGCACCTATAATAGCACAGACCTTATTATACTTAATAAGCCTCTCAACAGCGTTCGCTCCCTCTACCTTATCTCCCTTATTATCAACGAGGAAGAGCTTGACCTGCTTGCCCAAGACGGTGGGATACATTTCATGAGCTACCTGGAGACCATTCCAGCTCATCTGACCAAAGGCAGCTACCGGACCGGTCATCGGAAGATATACACCAATTCTGACCTCATCAGCTGCCCACGCTGCAGAAAAAAGACCGAGGATTAAGGCAACCCCCGTTAAAACTACCAGCAGACGCTTCATAAACATCCCTCCTTTAATTGAAGAATTTTAAAGGTTCTACAAGCCGTATTTTATATTTAAATCTAATTCAAGTCAAGCTAAACACCAAAAATGGAAGAAAAATAAAAGCTCTCCCCTCCCTTAAGGGGGGAGAGCCATACTCGCCAGCCCAAGCACTTAGAAGAGTTAAAAAGGAGGATACTTAACCGTATCAGACTTATCAAAGGTTGAAAGGAAGAAGCTTTTGGTCAGTTTTAGAGCACCGGTTGGACATATATCCTGACAAAGAGCACAAAAACAACACTTTCCTACATCAATCTTCACGTATTTCTTGGGATACCATTCCTTCTCATCTTCCGGTGCTTCAACCATTTCTATAGCCCTGTTAGGACATACCTTGGCGCAGAGCCCACATGATGTACATTTCTCTATATTGTAAATATGCTCTCCTCTGTATCCATCAGGTATAGGAATGGACTCGGTGGGGAACCTCACGGTCATGGGCTTTGAAAACAGGTTAGTAATAAGCTTATATATGACCCCAAGTCCCAACCCCAAACTCTTTTGCTCGCGCATAAGAGTTCACCTACCTATCCATATCCGCTGGACATATATTTAGGCTCCAATATATGGCGGGAACGTCAGCTATCTGAGCTCCTTTAAGAAGGTATTCCAGAACCGGTATCATGTGTAGAAAGCTTGGCCCTCTCACTTTAACCCTATAGGGGTAAAGTTTACCATCTCCTACCATATAAATTGCTGCCTCGCCTCTTGCTATCTCATTGCGAACATAAACCTCACCCTCTGGTACCCTAAGGTTAAGCTTCGGCCTTTTAAACTGCAGCGCTATATATTCACCTGAGGGCATCTTCTCAAGAGCCTGCCTTACGATCTTCAAAGACTCCTTTATCTCATCTATTCCGATCATAATTCTCGCGTAAGCATCTCCCTCCGTACGGACTGGGATATCGAACTCAAGCTCGCTATAAACCTCGTATGGATCATCCTTTCTGACATCCGTTTTTATGCCTGAAGCTCTTAATATGGGACCCGTTGCCCCAAGTCTTAGGGCATCATCAAGCCTTAAAATCCCCACTTCCTTTGACCTACTTAAGAGGGTTGGATTTTCAGCTTCCTCAAAATCAACCATCTCACATGCTATTTCCTCGATGACCTTCCATATCTTATCCTGAGATTCACTCGACAGATCTCTCCTTACTCCTCCTGGACATATATAACCTGCTGGATAAACCCTCCCTCCTGTAACCATCTCGAAAATATCGAGGATATAGTCTCTATAAGCCATAGCTATCTTAAAACCGGTATCAAAACCAGTGGCTAATGAAAAAGCACCAAACCAAATGAAATGTGATTGTATTCTGGAAAGCTCGGCCATTATAACTCTGATATACCGGGCTCGCTTAGGAACCTCGATTCCCATCAGCTCTTCAACTGCCTCCGCATGAACCAAGTTCCAGGCCAATGGCTCAAATACACATATCCTATCGCTCAGCACAGCGTTTTGTAATGGCAATCTATACTCCATCAGCTTTTCAAAACCTCTGTGTAGATATCCAGGATCAGATCGAGCTTTAAGGACCTGCTCTCCCTCGACCCTAAGCTTTACACCGAAGTTCCCCGAGCCTGAATGTGCCGGCCCGAAGTAAAGATCATACTCGCTTTCGTAAACGTTCTCAAACTGATCAATCATAGTAAACCACTTCCCTCTCGTTCTCCCTACTGTAGAATCTCTCCCTTACATAGTCTCTCCAGTCGAAGTCCTTCCTGAACGGAGGAGGGCCACTCCACCCCTCAAGAAAAAGCGGAGAAAGATCTGGGTTGCCCACAAACTTAACTCCAAAAAGTTCAGCACTCTCTCTTTCATGGATCTGAGCACTCTCACCCCATATAGAGCACACTGAGTCAATCTCAGGGAAATCCCTATCTATTCTGACTTTAATGGTTAAAAGAAGTTTTATTTTGTAAGACCAAAGATGATAGGCCACTTCATAGGTGCCTTCTTTAACCCAATCGGTTGTGGAAATAGCCGAGAGATGAAAGAAGCTTATTTCTCGCAGAAACTTACACAGGTTCAATAAGTTCCTTTTCTCCTTTAAGAAGATCCATACTCTCCTTTTCCTCTGGATATACCCCTCAACGCTAAACTTAGCTTTAAGCCTTTCGATTACTTCTTCCTCCGTCATTTTAATCCCTCCACATGCTTAAAAATTTTTCCTATAGCCTCAAAAATAGCCTCAGGTCTTGGAGGACATCCAGGAACATACATCATCACGGGAAGATAGTCATCCAATCTCTTTATCGTGTTATATGAATCCCAATACATGCCACCTGTCATAGTGCATGAACCAAGAGCAAGAACTACCTTGGGATCGGGCATTTGCCTATAGATCATTTGAGCTCGTCTTATCGATTTGAAGGTTTGATACCCCGCAATAATAAGAACATCCGCATGTCTTGGCGTACTGACCGCTATTAATCCAAATCTCTCCATATCCCATCTCGAACCAACCACGGGAAGAAGCTCAGTAAAGCCACAAGAATTAAACCAATTAAATACCCATATAGCCTTTATAATCCGCTTCATTACCTTTTTATCCTCACTTTCCTCCATTACCTTGGCCTCCTTTCCCAAGCCTGAGTTCTTAACATCTACTAATTGAGTATAACTCTCAATAAGAGGATAGGTCAAGCGAGTTCTATTGATACTGTGATATAATATATAAAGCTTTGTATAAGGAGGGATGAACATGAAAAGATGGGTAGCAGTTTTTCTCTCACTTGCAATAATCGCATCCTTACCCCTTGTTCCTCTCGCCAAGGAAAAAAGTCCGGCTGAAAAGGCATATAAGAGGGCGCTGGCCAGATGGCAGAAAACCATTATAGATCCTACCAAGAAGGTTAAAATAACCGTTACATACTACTCCATAGAATTAGTGAGAGCTATCGTTAACTATGAAGCAGAAAAGAACTTGTGGACGAGGGATGAGATAGAGAACTTTAAATATAGATTTCTTAAAAATCTTAGGTTCGCAGACTGTTTACCATTCAAAATAAAGATTGTAAATTATGGACCCGCAATGCACATGGGCCCGTTTGGCAAGAAATTAAAGCTTATAGTAGGAGGTAAAGAATATAGTCCAGTAGATTACGATAAGATATTCAATTTTAAGCTCCTTGGAGAAAGGGACGGAATGGTATTTTTCCCAAGAAGAGATAAAAAAACGGGGAGAGAGATTATAACCCCGGGAGCCAAGATGCTAACGCTTATAATATCGCGCGATATAAGCCCAGTAACAGCTGAGAAAGCTTTCGATTTCTGCTTCAGGTGGAGTAACCCATATGAAAAGATATCCATAGAAGAATATACGGCAGGCGAAGCTCGCGTAGAACTTGAAAGGCTTAATAGAAGGATTGAATTATTGCTTGAGAAGAAAAAGGATCTATTGGAGAAAATAAAGAAAATAGAGGAAGAACTAAGAAGAATTAGAGCGAGAATAGCGGAGCTTGAGAAGATAATCTATGGAAAGCAGTAACAACATTAAAAATATCCAGTAAGGACCTATAAGTAAAAATAGTGTTCCTTTAGATGAGGAAGAGATCCCACCGAATAGCATAGAAGACACGCCCGGTGGGATCTCCCTTTTTCCTCCATTTGGAGAAATCAGAGATGAAGGCCCAAAATTATCCGAAAAGACAAAATAAGAACCAGTTTCAATAGCTCTTAAAGTAGCATTTGCCAGAAGAATTTCAACAGAGGGATCATCGGATATAACGAGTATAAAGCCAGCTCCATCTTTAAGAAGGTTCCTTGAGAGATTTGCATGCCCCACCTCGGTTCCCAGCAAAGCTCCAAAGCTAAACCTTTCCGCTTTCATTATCCTTGATCTCTCCCCAAAAGTATGAGACATTCCCCTCTTGTGAGGAAACCACTCCATAAATGGTAGAAGGTATTCCTTATGGAACTCCCCCAAGATATCTCCATTTAGAGAATAAAACACCATCTTCCTGTTAATGGTATTAACTCCTACTGCAAGATAACAGTGATATTCTCTCGCAAAGGTAGACATGTACCTGGCTATCGAATCTGGTGGAAAGGTTTCTCCCTCGGTATACGAAACGGGCCATACTATTAGATCAAGATTTTTCTGAAAAAATAGCAAGGCAGATAGCCTTATGTTGCGTGATACACCCGCAGTGGGTAATTTTCTTGATTCACCGCTCACGCATGGTTGAATGAGACCAACCTTGATATCCGAAGCTTTTTGATAGACAGCCTTAGGAAAAAAACTCGAAGAAAGGAGCAGAGAAAGAAGAAGAGAAAAAAGAACTATCTTTTTCAAGCGAAAGAAACGATAAAGCAGACCGCCTGTAAATAAGATTAAAAAGGATAAACCCCAGACGCCTAAAAGAGAAGCAATAAAGGATACAGGATGGTAACTAAGGGCAATACCAAGAGAAAGCCATGGAGCAGAAAAAAACTTAAAGCCATGAAATGATATTCCCATAAAGCCATTGTCCTCTGCAAGCTCCAAGGCGGTCCAGAGCGTAGGAAGCAGGAGAATAAAGGGGGGAGATATTCCACCTTTAGAAAGCTTATCCAACAGTAGACCGAGAAGCAAAAACTGAATGATAGAAGCTACTAAAAGGGATATAAAGGTATTCTTTGGGAAAAAGTGAAGTTCATAGCCAAAAAAGATACACCCCCATCCTAAGAGGGCTAAAGTTATAGATCTACCTTTGTCCCAAAGATAATAAAAGGGGATCGGGAAAAACCATATTAGATAATTGTAATTGAAGGGAGGGAAGGATAAAACCGTTAATATCCCTCCCCCTGCTCCAAGAAGGAAACTAAGCATTTAACGCTACTTCCTTAGCCTTGCTCAATAGGCTTTCTAACCTATCCTGCGAAGGTGCCTGTGAATAAAGTCTTAGCAAAGGCTCAGTACCAGAAGGCCTAACAAGAAGCCAACTTTCATCGAAAAAGTGAAGCTTAACGCCATCTATTCTATCAATTTTCATCGGCTTTTCTCCTAAAGCAGAGGTTATCCTCTCAACGAGCTTTTCGAGTTCCTCTGGAGAAAGCTTTTTCTCAAGTTTTAAGTCAATCCTTCTATAATAATAGGGTCCAAAATCCTCGTAAAGCTCATTTAATAACTCCCTAACTCCCTTTTGTCTTTTCGCCATCATCTCAAGTAGTAGAAGAGCGGACATAGAGCCGTCTCTCTCTGGAAGGTGCTCTACAAAACCGAATCCCCCACTTTCCTCGCCTCCTAAGAGGACACCATCTTGAAGTATATATTCACATATATGTTTGAATCCAACGGGCGTTATATGATGCTCTATCTTATACTTTTGCGCCAGCTTTTCCGGTTCCCTTCCCAAAGAGCAAGTCCAGACCACTGAACCTCGCTTACCTCTATCCTCTATCAAATGTTTCATCAGAAGGGCAAAAACCTGATGAGGATTCACGAAATTTCCTTCCTCATCAACGATGCCTATCCTATCCGCATCTCCATCGAGGACTATCCCGATATTTTCCCCTGCCTCCCTTACCCTCTGAGAGAGCTCATTCGTATATGGAGGAATGGGCTCAGGATGTATACCGCCAAAATAGGGATTCAGCTCTGTATGAATCTCCTCCACATCCAATCCCAACGATTTTAAAATCCCGGATAACACGCCTGTCCCCGAACCATACATGGGATCAATCATAACCTTAATATGAAGCCTTTTTAGCAACTCGAGGGAAACGCCTCTTTTGAGAGATTCAACATAGTCCCCTTTCATGTCAATAATTTCAACGGAAGCAGGAAAGGAAATCTTTACATCGGTATCAAGTAAGCTCTCGACGAGCGAGGTAACTTCAGGCAAAGCTGGTCCTCCATACTCTGGCTTGAGCTTTATACCATTATATTCCGGAGGATTGTGGCTTGCAGTTATCATAATTCCAAGAGCGGCTTCCCTTCTTAGGACTCCATAAGAAACGGCGGGCGTGGGAACCGGCTCCTTAGAGAGAAAAACCGGAACACCGCATTTTGAAACCTCATCGGCAAACGCTTTCGCAAACTTGTCGGACATAAATCTTCTATCATATCCCACAACTACACCCTTTTCTGGGCCTCGAAGAGGAGCCTTCCACTCACTATACATTTTAAGCCTTTCCCTTTTATCCGACTTAAGATAGGCAACCACAGCCTTGGCAACTTTACGAACGTTCTCAAAAGTAAAATCTAATGCTATAACCCCCCTCCATCCGTCCGTTCCAAACTTTATATCACCGCTCATAGCGCATCACCCCTCGTCTTTATCTCTTTTGGAGAACGATGATCCTTTCCCTACCAGAATAATCCTTTCTCACTGAAAGGAGCTTAAAATCAGAAGCTCCTAAGAAAAAGTCCACCATCATCTTCCCATCTATTTCAAGAATCATTTTGCCTCCCTCTTTGAGAAGATCTCTTGCAACCTCGAGCGTCTTTCGATAGAAAAGCAACCCATCTTCTCCCCCGAGTAAAGCTTCTAATGGCTCATAGAGAATTACCTCTGGATCAAGGGCTCCAAGATCCACTTGAGGAATATAGGGGGGGTTGGAAACGATAACATCAAAGGTAAACCACTCTCTAAGACCTTTACCCCAGTCGCTTTCAATAAAGAGAACTCGTTCTTTTAAATTGAGTAGCTCAGCATTCACGGAAGCAATTCGAAGGGCTTTTTTAGAGAGATCAACTCCTATTCCCCGCGTTTCCCTAAAAGGGGTGGTTGCAAGCAAGGATAATATAATGTTTCCGCAACCAGTTCCTAAATCAAGAACCATTCCTCCCTTTACAAATCTCAGTGCTTCTTCAACCAAAAGTTCCGTTTCAGGACGGGGAATAAAAATCCCTTTCTCTATTTTAAACGAGAAACCATAAAACTCCGCACGCTCGACTATATACTGTAGAGGTTCTCTACATGAGCGCCGTGCAACCCACTTTTTAAAACCACGCTCATCAGGCACTTCCTTGTCCAGTTTTAGCAGTATTTCCGATAAATCGCTTCCTAAGAAGGAAGCGATTAAAAGCTCACTTTCCCTCTTAAAGTTTGGAACGCCCGCCCTTTCAAGTCTTTCACACGCCCACCTTAGGGCTTCTGAAACCGTCATGCTACTGCAAGCTTCGAGAGCTTCTCGGATCTATCAGCAACGATAAGCGCATCTATAATTTCATCAAGATCACCATCGAGTATCTCCTCAAGCTTATAAAGCGTCAAGCCTATCCTATGATCCGTCACCCTATTCTGTGGGAAATTATACGTTCTTATCTTCTCGCTTCTTTCGCCAGTTCCAACTTGACTCTTACGCATGGAGGCTATTTCGCTTTCCTTTTTTCGTCTTTCCATCTCATAGAGCTTGGCTCTAAGGACACTTAAAGCCCTCTGCTTATTTTTGTATTGTGAGCGCTCGTCCTGGCAAGAAACAACTATACCCGTGGGGATATGAGTTATTCTGACAGCGGAATCAGTTTTGTTAACATACTGTCCACCCCGGCCACTGGCTCTGAAGGTCTCTATCTTCAGATCCTCCTCTTTTACTTCTACCTCAACATCTTCAACCTCTGGAAGCACCGCTACTGTAGCTGTAGATGTGTGAATTCTTCCTCCCGATTCGGTCACCGGAATTCTTTGAACCCTATGTACTCCACTCTCAAACTTCAATCTACTATAGGCTCCAGAACCTACTATTCTAAAGATAATCTCCTTATATCCCCCTATGCCAGTTTCATTCCTGTCAAGAACCTCTACCTTCCATCCTCTCCGCTCAGCATATCGTGCATACATTCTAAATAAATCAGCAGCAAAAAGAGCAGCTTCCTCTCCTCCAGCCCCCGCTCTTATCTCCATAATGATATTCCTCTCATCCATGGGATCCTTAGGAATAAGAGCAAGTTTCAGGTCTTCCTCAAGAGCTTCAAGCTTCTCCTCAAGAATTTTGATTTCCTCCTTCGCAAGCTCCCGAAGCTCAGAATCCTCCTCCGCCAGGATTTTATTCTCCTCAAGCTCACTCTGAAGCCTCTTATACTCTCTGTACCTCAAAACTATCCCCTCAAGCTCAGAGTGAGCCTTAGCAACCTTTTGAAGCTCCTTAGGATCAGAAGCTAATGCAGGATCGGTGAGTTTTCTCGATAGAATCTCATACTCTTCCTCGATTTTCTTCAGTCTCTCCCACATCTCCCAAAGCCTCCTTTAAAGCAGCTATGCCTACCTCAATCTGATCCAAGGTAGGCTCCCTTGTCGTCAGATATTGAAGCCATATTCCAGGTTTAGCTAAAAGACGTCCTATTGCTGAGGAAGAGGTCATTTTCAAAATCTCATAAGAAATGCCCGCTATAAGAGGTATCAAGCTAACTCTAACGAGAAATCTTCTAATAAGAGTTTCCTGCTCAAACATTGCAAAGCAAACTATACTTATAACCAGAACGAAAAGTATAAATGAGGTGCCGCACCTATAGTGGAAACGGCTATAAGAACGCACATTTTCTGGATTAACGGTTGAGCGAAGGCTCTCATAAGCGTTAATGACCTTGTGTTCCGCTCCGTGATATGAGAATATTCTTCTTATCTCCTTAAACAGACCAATAAACAAAAGATAAAGAAGAAAAGTTAAAACTCTGAAAATTCCCTCTACTATATTTAAAGAGATTCTTCCCAGACCTTCTTTCACCTCAACGATATGCGCTATAGAAGCCGGTAATATAACGAAAAGCCCTATCGCCAGTCCAAGAGCCAGTGCTACGCTTCCCACAACCTCAAGCAAGGAGAGCTTTTCTTTCCCCCCAAGCGCCTCATCCGCAGAATAACACAACGTCTTTATACCCCAGACAAGCGCATCGTACAAAGCCATAACGCCCCGTATAATCGGAAACCCCAAAATAGGATTAATCTCACGATAAGGCTTAACGCTCCAGCTTTTCACCCCTATCGAGCCGTCTGCTCTTCTAACGGCGAGTGCTACCTTACTTCTACTTCTTATGACAACACCTTCTATTACAGCCTGTCCTCCGAGAAAAAATTCCTCAGATGCTCGGAGGAGTATCGCAAGGCTCTTCCTCAAAACACCTACCCTCCGTGATGCAAGGAGGCCCTGCTTTTTCAAATATAATCGGTGCCACTTTTCTAACCTCCAAAAGAGCCATCCTCGCAAGCTCTCTTATTTCCCATTGGGCTCTCGAGCAAAGTCTTAATCTAAAAAAGTGATGTAGCTCTCTCGCATTCATAGTAAATACCATCCTCGTTGAAACACCATGAGGCATTATAAACCGAGCATCTTCCTTGGGTATCCCAAGAGCAAGAAGCTTTTTATAAGCCTCCCTGCTTTTTAAAACTATATCATTGAAAATCCTTACCGCCTCGGGAAGAGCTTTAACGCTCGGAGGAACTATAACATCTATTTTCTCAGCGCTAACCCAACGAAGACTCTGCTGAGAATAGCTCGCTATCCTATGCCTAACAAGCTGATGAGATGTAACTCTCGATATTCCCTCAACAGCAAACGTAAAAGAAGCATGCTCTAACACAGAATGATGACCTGATGCTATGACCCTTCGAATAAGAGCCCTTACTTTCTCAGGAGAAGCTTCTTCCTCAAGTTCATCAATGCCAACCTTAGCGTAGCAAACTCTCGCTGCTAAGTAAACAACCAGATCCGGATTGGGAGTAAAGCTAAGAAGCTTTACTTTCATCCTTGAGTTTTCCATACTTCTTAAGGAACTTCTCAACCTTACCAGTAGCAGCTACTACTCTCTGTTTACCAGTATAAAAGGGATGACATTGAGAACAAACTTCCACCCTTATAAGCTTTTTTGTGGAACGCGTCTTCCAAGTATTACCGCAAGCGCAAATCACCGTACACTCACCATATGGTGGATGTATTCCCTTTTTCATACTATTGAGCACCTCCCATGTACTCGAATTAATGGCTTAAGGGACAAAATCTATCTAATCCCAAAATAAGGGATGGAGCAGCTATCGTAACCCCGTAAAACAAAACAGGTTTAGAGCACTCGAGAAACCTCGATATGGTCCCATTAACTATGGTACTGCCCGTTACAAGAAGGACATCAGCCCATTCCACTACTTCCTTACAACATTCATCCCCGTCCTCAACCTCTACGCCATATCTCTCCTTTCTTACAAGATTAGGGTTAAGATCCAAAACCCTAACCCTGAAATTACGAGCACAAGCTTCAAGAAAAGCAGGTTGATAGCCAATAAGCCCCACCTTCGGATTACCCCATCTATCTCTCACAAAGGAAACGAGCCTTTCAGCGCATATTTCCGGTTCCTCATTTTTACAATGTACCGTACCCTCAACTTCACCAACATATCTATAAAAAGCGTTTATAGAAGCTATAAAAAGCGCTCTTTCTCTATTTGACTCTAATCTTAGGTTAATTATATCTCCTATCTTACCTCTGAAATTGGAAGGTTCATCCGTAAAGGCCTGTCCCTTAACTCCCATGAAATTAGCCTCTATCAAATGTTCCTTCCCCCTAACAAGCGGAAAATCCTTCCGCTCTGGAGTACCTATCGCCTCTTTTGAAGAAAGCACCCTTGCCTCTATGGAAATTTCCTCTTCTGAGAGACCAAGCTCCTTAATCTTTTTCCTCATCTGATCTTTTAAGGTTCTGTATACTCCATCCATGCTATTTAGAAACCTCCTTCCTATAACCACAGCTGCGAAATCGTCTATAGGCCTTTCAGGTACTCTCAGACCCCTGGGGAGAAGCCTCTTTAACCCTCGCGGTGGAAACTCAGAAAAGTAAAGCTCCCTTGCCTTAAGTGTCGTTTCGGTCTCGCTGATCGTTAAGATATCAATGTCCTTAAGAAAGCTCAGCGACCTTAAAGCGCCCTTTCTGCTACCGATAACAATAAAATCAGGCTTTACAAGAAGCTTAAGGCTAAGAATCGCCTTCTCAAGCTCCTCAGCCCTGATTATTCCCTTATCCATGACTTTATTCCCATCAAATACGGCATAACCCCACTTCCGGCTCCCCGAATCAAGAGCCAGAAACTTCAATTTATTATATCCCCCTCTTAACGAGGAATCAAGCTATCTTTTTGGGGAAAAGCGCCAGATCTGAATGAAAACGAAGCCGATGAAACGTATAGCCTGATCCAAAGGGTATCATCGTTCTCCTCGCGAAGATCATCATGGAACTCAACCTTAAGGCTCATACACCCACAGGGGCATAAATAATAAGTAATATCATAATTTATTTCCCTCCACCTATCCTCATCAAGATAATACCAAGGTTCTACGCTCATATAAAATCGGGGTCCCAAGCTAAAAGAAATTTTTCCCCTCAAATCTCTCCAAGAATCCCTAAGATCATCGTATGAGAAAATCATCTCTATATTCGTCTCTCCCAATCTTTTCTTAAAGCCAATCAAATATCTTCTCAGTGGTTCATACTCATCGAAATAAAAGGGAGTACTTCCATATACCTTCCTTTCATGATATCCCCCCATGAGTGTAAATTTATTTCCCAACTTCCAGCTAAGCATGGCTTTATCATAGAGTATCTCTCTTTCCCAATCGCTTTCATAATAATCCTTTAGATACACAGATTCGAGTGAGAAAGAAAGTGTTTTAGATAACCCCCTTTCCCAGCTTAGGTAAGCTCCAAGCGTGAGCTTTCCCTCTCTTACATCGTCCTCTCTGTAATCTCCCCACCTCATAAAAAGAAGCAAAGGACTAACTTCATACTTGAGACTGACCTCCGGAAAAGCAGAATAAACGGTTTTTATATCCTCATCGTCCCTCAAGACCCATAGTTTTTTATCCATAAGATAAGACACCCTAAGATTAAAATTACCGTACATCGAAAGAAGAGAAATGTCAGTC
>JAGHDO010000072.1 GCA_021159885.1 Synergistota bacterium
CCTCTTAACAGCATGAAAGGATAGCTCTCTAAGCCTTCATCAATTATATACTTCGCTTTTCTCTTCCACATAGAGTCAACAGTTTCTATTAAATTATCGGATAGCCTTTCCGGAGGAATTCCCCCTTCAAATAGAGCCCCAACGAATCGGTTTCTTCTTAGCCTGATCGTTGCCAAAACCTGTTTTCCTTTTAGTTCTGGAACTGAAGCTATAGCCTCAAGAGAGCCTACGCCCTTTAAAGGCTTCTTCAAAGCATACGCTAAAGCCTTGGCGAAAGATAACCCCACCCTTAAGCCTGTAAAGGAACCTGGTCCAAGAGCCACAGTGATTAGGTCTAACCGAGAGACGCTTTCTCCCGTATCCTCAAAGAGGTTTTGAACACAGGTAGGAAAATATATAGCGTGCTTCCTTTCCTCCGGAAAGATATAAGCAGAAATTATCTCACCTTCATTAAGTAAAGCTACTCCTCCTCTGAACCAAGAGGTATCAATCGATAAAATTAGCATCTTGAAACTTCCTTTCTAAACAGGATATGATCTCTTTACTTCCTTGAATGTGAATAAATCTCTCATTCTCCTCTACTATACTGATTTCGATCAATAGGTCAGGTGTAAGCTCCCCCTTTGCTTTATCCGCCCATTCCACTAAGAGAACGCCTTCTTCTAAGAAATCATAGATGCACAAATCTACGAGATCTTTCGAGTCTATACGATAAAGATCAAGATGATAAATGGGAAAGATCCCTCCCATATATTGGCTCAGAAGAACGAAGCTCGAACTTCTGACTCTCCTTTTAACACCTGCTCCTATTGCTACCCCTCTAACGAGAACGGTTTTGCCTGCTCCAAGATCTCCCGTTAAGAATATAACCTCCTTTCCATTAAGACAGGAGGATATCAACCGCCCTATTCTTTCCGTTTCCCCCTCCGAGCGCGAATAAAGACCTATTTCTTTCTTCCTCTCAACCATGTCAACACAAGAATTAATATCCATCCTCCTATAAGAGCCATAAGAATTTTTATAGGAGTAGTTATATCAAGAGAAGGGTTCATCCTTTTTGCAAGAACCAAAGTCAAAGCTATAAGAGTAAGACTCATCACATAAATTTTAATATTTCTCTTGTATATCTTTCTAAGCCTCTCCTCTTCTTCCTGTAGCGTGGATCTTCTCCTTGTCTTCCTCAATGGGAAGACACCTCCCTCAAGGCATTCGGAATAGCTTCAAGCAGATCGGAAGCTACAAGAGGAATTTCTCCTTTCTTCATGGATGCTATATCTCCGCTCAAACCGTGTATGAAAGCGGCAACGCAGGAAGCATCTACGGGATCGAGTCCCTGTGCGATCAACCCTCCTATCATACCGGTTAAAACATCTCCCGTTCCACCGGTAGCCATGCCTGGATTTCCCGTTGGATTGATAAAGGTCCTGCCATCTGGAGACGCTATGATCGTCCTTGCTCCCTTTAATACAACTGTGGTTCCATATTCTTGGGCAAATCTTTCCGCGATTCCAATCCTATCCTCCTGCACCTGATAGGATTTTACGCCGATCAGTCTTGCCATTTCCCCGGGGTGTGGGGTTATAACGAGATTTGAAGCGTAATTCCTAAGAAGATCAAGGTGTCCCACGAGGCAATTAAGCCCATCTGCATCTATCACCATGGGCTTTTTCGCTTCCTCAAGAAGCTTCCAAACGAAGGTCTTAGTTGGAGGTGAGGTTCCTATACCAGGGCCAAGAACGATAACATCGCTTCTTTCCAAATGTTCTCTTAACTCTAAAAGTGACCTAATGTCAAAAGCTCCGCCGCTATCCGAAACGGGAATGGTAATTACCTCGGTTAGCTTAACCTCCATGATATCATTAAGCGATTCCGGAACCGCGAGATACACCAGCCCAGCCCCTATCCTCAGAGCAGCCATCGAAGCCAGCGCAGAAGCTCCTGTAAATCCACGAGAGCCTGCTATAACGAGAACTCTCCCAAAATCTCCCTTATGAGATTGTGGATCTCTATGGAGTGGGAGCTTTCTTTCAATGTCAGGAATTGTGAGAAGCTCTCGTTTTACATCGAAGTGTTCCTCCCAAACCCATGGAGGTACGCTTATGTCAACGACAAAGATCTTTCCAGCGTAATAAGCCCCAGGATAGAGCCAAAGCCCTATCTTAGGAAGACACATGGTAAATGTCCAGTTAGCCTTAACGCATGGACCATGAACCTTCCCCGTTGAAGCCTCAAGCCCTGATGGAAGATCAACTGCTACTACAGGCCTGCCTGAGGAGTTTATCTCTTCTATGATTTCAGCGAAAAATCCTTTTACCGCTCCCTTTATTCCTGTCCCCAAAAGAGCATCAACAATGAGATCGGATTCCCTCAATAGAGCATTGAGGTCCTCTTTTTTGCTCACTTCTATTATCTCAATTCCCATATTTTGCGCTATTTCCAGGTTAATCCTTGCGTCTCCCTTAACCTCAGAAAAACTCGCACAAAGCGCTATTTTCACGCTTCCTCCCTGATTAAATATATGCCTCGCTATAACAAAGCCATCTCCACCGTTATTACCCTTACCCGCGACTATAAGAACTTTCCTGTGAAGGATATCCTGAACCACTTTCTGCATGCCAATTAGAGTCCTTAATCCCGCATTTTCCATCAATATAATTCCAGGAATCTTAAGCTCCTCAATTGCAAATCTATCTATCTCCCTCATTTCCTCAGCTGTCAAGAGTTTCAAATCTAACTCCCTCCCTCCAAAATCAAAAAAGCCACTGCATAATCTCCCTCATGAGACATTGCCAAGTGCACGTTTTTAACGCCCCTAAATGTAAGATGCTCTTTTAGCTTTCCTGAAGCTTTAAGATAGGGTCTACCTTTATCATCCCTCAAAATCTCAGCTTCTCTCCAGCTTATCGGCATTCCAAGTGCCTTTATGAGAGCTTCTTTAGCAGCGAAGTTAACAGCCATTCTCTCATATCTGCGCACTTTAAAAAGTTTCATCTCCTCGTCCGTAAAGATTCTTCTAACGATTCCCTCTTCAATATTATTAAACCTGCTTATACGAACGATATCAACCCCTATTCCTATTATCAATCTTAAAGCTTCACCTCTATGTGGAGCTCTTTTAGTTGTTTTTCCGTTACCGGTGAGGGCGCTCCCGTCATCAAACAAACCGCTTTCTGGGTCTTCGGAAAAGCTATGACTTCTCTAATGCTTTCCTCTCCAGCAAGGAGCATGACTATTCTATCGAAGCCAAAGGCAATTCCACCATGAGGAGGAGCTCCATAAGACAGAGCCTCAAGCAGAAAACCAAACTTTTCCTTAGCTTCCTCTTCCCCTATGCTAAGAAGCTTAAATATCTTAGATTGAAGCTCAACGCTGTGTATTCTTATACTTCCTCCCCCAAGCTCTACACCGTTTAATACCATATCGTAGGCACGAGCTCTTACCCTGGAGGGGTCTGTATCAAGCAACGGAATATCTTCCTCCTTAGGAGAAGTAAAAGGGTGGTGAACTGCCTCGTATCTTCCCTCCTCCTCGTTCCACTGGAGAAGAGGAAAATCCACTACCCACAGAAATTTATATCCCTTAAGCTCAAGTCCAAGTTTTTCAGGAAGAGCCAGTCTAACTCTGCCCATGTACTCAGCGAGTATTTCCTCATTCTCATCGGCTCCCACCAAAATGAGATCTCCATCCTGAATGGAAAGCCTGTCTCTAAGGCTTCTAAGCTCTTCCTCGCTTAAAAATTTAGCGAGGGGCGATTTCACTCCTTCAGAGGTAAATATAAACCAAGCGAGCCCTCTTGCACCAAAAGCCTTAGCTGTTTCTACGAGCTCATCGAGCTCCTTGCGAGAAAACCTCGCACCTTCCGGAACCTTTATACATCTAATTTTTCCATTGTTATCCAAAACCGATCTAAAAACCCTTATGCTCGTATCCTTAAAAATATCAGTTATATCTATTATTTCCAAGCCGAATCTTAAATCCGGTTTATCCGTTCCATACTTAAGTATGGCATCTTCATAGCTAATTCTTGGAAAAGGAACGCCGATATCAGTCCCTAAAAGCTCATTAAATAGACCTGCTATCATTCTTTCGCTTACGTCGAACACATCCTCCTCATGAGGAAAGCTCATTTCTATGTCTATTTGAGTAAACTCGGGCTGCCTATCAGCTCTAAGATCTTCATCTCTAAAGCACCTTACTATCTGGAAATACCTATCAAATCCAGAAATCATAAATATCTGCTTGAAGAGCTGAGGAGACTGTGGAAGAGCGTAAAAGCATCCTGGATTGACTCTGCTTGGAACGAGATAGTCCCTCGCTCCCTCGGGAGTGCTTTTTGTCAAAAATGGAGTTTCTATCTCAAGGAAGCCCTGAGATGATAAAAAATTTCTGACCCAAAGCGCCGCTTTATGTCTCAGGATAATGTTTCTCTGCATGCGAGCTCGTCTCAAATCGAGATACCGATATCTAAGCCTCAAATTCTCATCAATGTTGATCTCCTCAGATATCGAAAATGGAGGAACTTTTGCTTCATTTAGTATTTTAATTTCACTGCACCATACCTCTACATTCCCGGTTTTAAGAGAGGGATTTTCCGTACCAGCTGGTCTTCTCCTAACCTTCCCTTTCACCGCTATAACATATTCCGCTCGAGCTTTCTTTGCCTTTTCATGAGCACCAGCATCGATATCAGGGCCAAAAACTAACTGAATGATACCCGTCCTATCCCTGAGATCTATGAATATCAGACCTCCATGATCACGTTCTCTGTGAACCCATCCCATCAACGTAACTTGCTTGCCTATGTCCTCCTCTGAGAGCTCTCCACAATAGCGACTTCTTCTCCAATTGCCTAATAGCTCCATTATCTTTTTCCCCTCCTGAGATAAGATAGAACCTCTCCTAAGGGAATATCCTCCTGCTTACCACTTTCCATATCTTTTATTCTTGCTTTTCCTGAAGAAAGCTCATCCTCACCGAGTATAAGAACTTTTCGCGCTTTTCTCTGATTAGCAAGCCTCATTTGAGCCTTAAGACTCTTTCCCATATAGTCTATATCAGCTGATACTCCCTCTCTCCTTAGAAGGTAAAGAAGCTTAAATGCATGCTTTTTCGCCTCATCTCCTATGGAAACGATAAACAAGTCTACCCCCCTGTCCAATGCGGGGAAAGCACCTTTTTCATCGAGCACCATAACCATTCTCTCTACTCCTGCTGCAAACCCCACTCCGGGAACCATAGAGCCGTTTATCTCAAAAGCAAGAAGATCATATCTTCCACCACCACACAGGGCGTTTTGCGCACCGAGCTTGTTTGATACGATTTCAAAGGTGGTCCTCGTATAGTAATCAAGACCTCTAACGAGATAGGGATTAAGCACATATGGGAGAGAAAGCAGATCTAATCCCTCTTTGACCTCCTCGAAATGGGATTTACAGTCTGCACAGAGATAATCTATTATCTTAGGAGCGCTTTCTATAACTCCCCTACAGCCTTCCTTCTTACAATCGAGTATTCTTAAAACGTTAGTTTCATACCTTCTGCGACAATCCTCGCACAGAAGATCAAGCTTGTCAGACAAAAACTCTCTCAATGCAGACTTGTAGGACTCTTTGCATTTTAAACAACCAATACTGTTAATCTGAACCTCAAGCTCCTTTATTCCGAGGGAAAACATGAGGTCCCACGCCAAAGCTATAACCTCAACATCAAGAAGAGGGTCAGAAGATCCCAAAGCCTCATAGTCTATCTGCCAAAACTGCCTGTACCTACCTGCTTGCGGTCTTTCATATCTAAACATCGGACCAAAGAAGTAAAACTTTTGGGGTTGAGGCTTGCCCTCAAGATGATGCTCTATATAAGCGCGGACGATTGAAGCAGTGGCTTCAGGCCTCAGAGTTAAGCTTCTTCCCGCTTTATCCTCAAAAGTATACATCTCCTTCATAACAATATCCGTGGATTCTCCTATTCCTCGAGAAAAAAGCTCGGTGTGCTCAAACATGGGGATTATTATCTCTTTGTAATTATATTTCCGTGCTAAACCATACGCAATGTTCTCTATATATCTCCATTTCTCGGTTTCTCCAGGTAGTATATCTCTAATGCCACGCGGAGCGGTAATACTCATACCACGAATCCTCCTTTCCTCAAATGCAGAAAAAGAACCTGCTTGCCCAAGAAAAGCCTTAGGCAAGCAGGTTCGCTTTCCAATATAAAAGACCTCCTTATTGGGCGGGGATCAGCTTAACGGGATTCGACAACGAACTTAATAGCAGTTCTTTCCTCTCCCTCAATCTCAACCTTAGTAAAGGCAGGTATGCACACTATATCGATTCCATTTGGAGCAACATAACCTCTGGCGATAGCTATTGCCTTGACAGCTTGATTAACTGCGCCCGCCCCTATAGCCTGTAGCTCTGCACATCCCTTTTCCCGCAAAACAGCAGCCAAAGCGCCCGCAACCGACTTAGGTCTGGACTGAGCCGAAACCTTTAAAACTTCCATGGACAACCCCTCCTTTTAAAAGTGCATCTTCCCGCCCTTATACGGTAAAAATAATGACACATTATTTCCTTTTTGTCAATACTCTCGTAAACTCACCTTTTATAACTCAAGCGTCTATATGCTATACTTTTTAAAAGAGGATGGAATCATGGGAAAGGGCATTTCAGAGCTATTTCAGATACCTCATCAGCTCTCAGAATCTATAAAGGTATTGTCTGTCTATTTCGCGTATAAGCATGCTTACTATGTCGGTGCTTTCCTTTTGATATTGATAATCTCTTATCTTTTATCTCGATTAAAGCTAAAGCCGAGAATCGAGCGCTTTTCTTCATCGCTTGCCTTTCTCCTGCCTATATCTACAACAGCGGGGATAGCGTTCGCTTTCCCCGTCCTTCTTAAGTATAAGAATCCTCTCATAGATGCGATAGATGGAGCAATCTTTATCATCCTTATCTACAAAGTGGGTGAGCTCTTCCTAAGGTGGTTGGAATCGAAAAAGCCCGATTTATCCAAGCATCTGAGAAAGCTATTGATATTCCTCATATCCTTTGGAATGCCCCTCGATATTATAAGAAGATTAAAGCTTAGCGATACCCTAAGCAATTTTCTTTTTCTTACAGCTAAGGTGGTCCTTCTAATTATCATTACAAGCATACTTCTTCATAAAAGGAGCATTTTATCCCTTCTCCCAACCATTGAGGTAAGGCTATATAGAAAGCTTCGTTTCTTCTTCGAAAGGTTTTATTTCCTCTTTGTCGCATTTGCTATACTCACAGGAAGCTTCTGGATCTTCGGATATGAAGAAATAGCAAAAAGCTTATTCTGGAGATCAACGGCTATAATCGTCTATATAATATCCATAGCACTGGCTCATCATAAAATAACTGGAAGAATCAAAAGATCGGTACTTCTTTCCACTACCAATCTACATCTTCTTTGGATCTACTTCGAAGCGCTCATAAGCGTAATTATTATTCTCAAGCTCTTTGGCTTATACGAGATCGCCGTAGCATGGCTTAGTTTCCCTCTGGTTAAGATAGGCGATTCCTACCTTAACTTCCTCCAGATAATAAAAGCAGTTTTAATAGCTATTCTTTTCTATCTTGTGGCTTCGACGCTAAGGAAAATCATCGAGGAAGCTCGAGGCATACCCATACCACTTCCTGAAAAACCTCAGCTCCGATCTTTTATATCAAAGCTCTTATTTTATCTTCTACTTGGAGCAGGCATTTTGATAAGCTTGAGAGCCTTAGGAGTTGGCTTGTCAATTCTAACGGTCTTCGCAGGCACTCTCGGTATAGGCATAGGCTTAGGCTTACAGGACTTAGCCAGAAATATAGTTGGAGGAATACTCATATATGTGGAGGGACACTTTAAGCAAAATGACATTGTATCCGTCGGCCTTGATACTGGCTCTCCCATAACCGGCAAAATAAAGAAGCTCGATTACAGATGCGTTACTCTCAAAACATTTGACAATGTGGAGGTAATTATTCCCTCATCGATGTTAGCATCAACAATGGTCATGAACTGGACTAAATCCGATCCAATGGTTAGAGATAAAATAAGCATAGGAGTATCTTATGATTCTGATCCACGCCAGGTAGAAAAGATACTTCTTGAAGAAGCGCAAAAGCACCCCTCTGTACTTGACCATCCAGAGCCTATGGTAATTTTTAGGGAAATGGGAGAAAGCGCACTTATATTTGATCTTTATATATGGGTTAATCAGCACCACGCAAGCAGACTCAAGGTAAGGTCAGATTTAAACTTTAACATATGGTATAAATTGAAGGAAGAAGGTATTGAAATACCATTCCCTCAGCTCGATGTGCATATTAAGAAATAAGCTTAAATTACTGTAATAAGGAAGGTAAAAATGTTGAAAGCGGAGGAATATAAGTTATTATCAATATATCGATGACAAGGATTAGGAAGAAAGGTATTATACGCTTAATAATGTCTTCGAGCTTTAAGCTTGCTATGCTCCCCGCTACGAATAAACAAACTCCAAATGGAGGAGTTATCTGCCCTACTGCAAGATTAACCACCGTTATTATTCCGAAGTGAAGTAGATCTATCCCTGCGGATTTAACAACAGGCAATAGAATGGGTACTAAGATAAGGATAGCCGCTAATGTATCAAGGAAAGTGCCTACAAGGAGAAAGATTAGATTTATAATGAGAAGTAAGAGTATATGACTTGAAGAGAATATAGCTAAACCAGAAGCTACCTTTTGAGGAACCTCTCCCCAGGTTAGAACCCACCCAAAGAGGGAAGCAGTAGCGACAAGAAGCATGACCACTGCAGTTGATATAGAGGCCTTTGAAAGTATCTCAAAGAGGTTTTTAATAGTTATAGCTCTGTAAACGAGACCGGAAATTAGGAATCCGTAAACAACTGCTACTACCGCAGCCTCCGTAGGGGTGAAAACCCCTCCGTATATGCCTCCAAGAACTATTACTGGCATAAGAAGGCTTAATATGGCTTCCTTAAAGGATACCCATACATCTTTCCAGCTTTTTCTCTTTTCTCCCATATATCCCATTTTCTTAGCTTCATAGTAAGCCACCATCATTAGTGAAGCCGCCATGATTATCCCCGGTATTAACCCGCCGATGAAAAGTCCACTTATAGAAACTCCAGTTATAACACCATAAGTTATCATTGGTATGCTTGGAGGAATGACTATACCAAGCATACCTCCAGAAGCTTGAACCGCCGCTGCCCACGACTTATCATAGTTTCTTCTAACCATTGCAGGGATCATGATACTACCTATGGCGGCTGTAGTTGCCGCAGAGGATCCTGATATAGCAGCAAAAAATGCACTTGCTCCAATTGCAACCAGAGCAAGCCCTCCATAGACGGCTCCAAGCAAGGAATTTGCGAAATTTATAAGCCTTTTTGAGATCCCCCCTTGCTCCATTAAAGCTCCAGCGAGCATAAAGAAGGGCACAGCCATCAAGGGGAAGGAATCAGTCGCAGTAAACATCCTTTGAACAACGACGGTGAGAGGGACAGGAACAGCTACCATAATGGTAATAAGAGCTGATAAACCAAGGGATATCGCCACCGGAACTCCGAGAACTATGAGGACTCCCAGTACGGAAAAGAGAATTATACCTATCACTTAAAACTCCCTCCCTTAACGCTAAGCAGAGCATCTAATATGTGAATCAGGGATATAAAGCTTCCAACGGATATAGCCATGTAGGGATACATCATGGATATGCCCATCGCTGGAGATGATTGATATCTTACTATCTTTAATATAAATATTCCCTTCCAGAAAACGACCAAGAAGAAAAATAATCCCAGTGCAAGTATCAATTTGGTTAAAAGGATCCTCTTTTTCTCCGGAAGAGATCTTAGAAGAAACTCCACACCAACATGTGCTCCCCTTTTAACACCAGCACTTGCTCCGAGAAAAGAAAGCCAAATCATAGAATATCTCGCCAGCTCTTCAGACCATGAGAGCGAGCTTCCTATAAAAAACCTAAATATTATTTGAGCAAAGACCACCACTACCATTAAAATTAGAAGGATGCCGCAGCAGAAAAGCGCTGCGGCATCCAGATATTTGCTCGTAGAGGAAAGAGCGCTTTTCATCGGGTATTTAATATCTCCTCTATAAGTTTCTTTCCAAACTTCGGCTCAAATTCCTTATAAACCGGTTGAGTAGCTTTAAAGAAGGCTTTCTTATCCGGTCTCGTTACTATCATGCCCTTTTCTATCAGCTTGGATAACTGGGATTCTTCCTGTTTCTTTATCAGGTTTCTCTCATAAGTTGCTACCTCCCTTGCAGTGTCCATAAATATCTTCTTATACTCCGGTTTAAGAGCATCGAACTTGGCCTTGCTCATGAGTATTGGGGCGGGAGAATAAAAATGACCGGTTAAGGCGAGATACTTTTGAACCTCATAGAGCTTAAAGGTCCATATTATAGGGATAGGATTCTCCTGTGCCTGAATAACCCCCTGCTGAAGAGCTGTGAAGACCTCGCCCCAAGCCATAGGAGTAGGATTCGCACCGAGAACCTTAAATGTAGCTAAGTGAACGGGGTTTTCCATCGTCCTTATCTTAATTCCCTTAAGATCCGAAGGTTTATTTATAGGTCTGACGGAATTCGTTATATGCCTAAAGCCGTTCTCCCAGAAAGCCAGTCCCTTGATACCAACCTTTTCAAGCTGAGCAAAAAGCTTTCTACCTATAGGCCCATCGAGAACCTTGTAAGCTTGCTCTCTGGTTTGGAATATAAATGGAAGGTCAACAACCCCCATAAGAGGAGCAAACCCACTTAAAGGGCCAGTGGAAGTAACGACGAGGTCGATAGTTCCAAGCTGCAGTCCCTCAATCATATCCCTCTCATTTCCAAGCTGCCTATTAGGAAAGATCTTAATCTTTATTGCACCATTGGTACGCTTCTCTATAAGCTGAGCGAACTTTACGGCTCCGAGATGATAGGGATGTTCCGTAGTAACCGCATGGCCAAGTCTAAGCACTGTGACAGCCCAAGCGGTAGAAGCTACTACAACCAAGAGCAATACCACGAGCAGCGCCGTTATCCTCTTCATAACGCACCACCTCCCTCTCGAGTTTTTTTCTCAAGAAACTTGATAAGAAGCGTTATCGCCTCATTCCCGCTTACTGATAATCCTTTTTTCCTACCCCGTGCCACGATCTCACCATTTATAGCATCTATCTCTGTTCTTCTACCAGCAGATATATCTTGGAGCATGGATGACCTATTTTTTCCCGTCTTTCTCGCCACATCGAGAACGAGATTTTTGACCTCGTTGGCATTAAAGCCATATCCCTCTGATTCAGCTACGAGACAAGCTTCTTCAACGAGGAGCCCGCTTAGCTTTCTTAAGTTCTCATCTTCTACAATAAATCCATTGGGAACGCCTGCGATAGCCGTTATAGGATTTATCCCAACGTTTATAAGAAGCTTACGCCATACATTTCTCATCGGATCATCGACAAGATGAGGATTTAAACCGGCTTCCTCAAAGAGGGAATAAATCCGCTTAAGCCTTTCCCTCTCCACCGTTCCAAACGGTCCGAAGCTCGTTTCCCCTATACCGGCTAATCTAACCCTGCCAGGACCAAGCATCGTAGCTCCAAAAGTAGTCGTCCCACATAGAACTCTATCCTTTCCAAAGAGCGAAGCTATCTTCTCAGCATTTCCAAGCCCATTCTGAAGGGTCAAAAAGAGAGTATCTTCCTTCAAAAGTGGAGATGAGGAAGAAACTGCTTTCTCGGTCACATATGACTTCACGAAAACTATAACCAGATCTACCTTTTTGCCACAGTCCTCGGGACTTGTGAAAGCTTCCAGCTTAAAGAGCTTTTCCCTACCATCGATCCATTCAACTTTTAAGCCGTTTTCATTTATTTCATTGACGTGTTCTTTCCAAATATCAATGAGAAGAACCTCTGATACCTGTGAGAGACAGGCACCATATACGCTTCCCATAGCTCCAGCGCCTATTATGGCAATGCTTAACATGATTTAAGGTACTCCTCCTTCAGCTGATTATAAACTTCCTCATTCATTGTAAAGCTGTGCTCTGAAGTGGGAAAGCCCCCAGATTTAACCTCATCTCTGTACTCCTCGAGCGCTTTAAGAATGATATCATAAAGCTCTATGTAAGTTTTTACAAACCTTGGCTTAAAGCGCTTGAAAAGCCCCAGCATATCGTGGAGTACGAGAACCTGGCCATCGCAGTGTGGTCCAGCACCTATACCTATCGTCGGAACGGACACTTTTCTAGTTATTATTTCAGCAAGACCTGATGGTACGCACTCAAGTATTATTGAAAAAACACCAGCCTGCTCAAGAGCTATAGCGTCTTCTATTATATTTCTCGCGGAATCTATGCTCTTTCCCTGAACCTTAAATCCACCAAGCAGGCTTACGCTCTGAGGGGTTAGCCCTATATGTCCCATCACAGGAATTCCTGCTCTGACAATAGCCTCAACCCTATCTGCCATTCTAACGCCACCCTCAAGCTTAACTGCGTCTACCCCCCCCTCTTTCATAATCCTTCCAGCGTTTCTAACAGCTTCCTCAATACTGACCTCATAGCTCAAGAAGGGCATGTCTCCAACGACAAAGGCATGCTTGTTTGCTCTCATTACACACCTACAATGATATACTATCTCGTCCATCGTAACGGGAACGGTAGATTCAAGTCCCTGAACCACCATACCCAGAGAATCTCCAACCAGTATTATGTCTATATCTGCCTCGTTGACTATCTGAGTCATAGGATAGTCATATGAGGTTATCATCACTATTTTTTCGCCCTTTTTCTTCTTTTCATAAAGTTCTGGGATGGTAACTTTTTTGCGCACTCTTTATCACCTCCGTATCGATTAACGATTATTATTATACCATAGCTTTTTAAAAGATATAAGAAACCAAAGATAGCTCGCCAAAGTATACTTTAAGTTTGAGATAGAACCCCTTTTAACTCCCTTTCCAAAACATACATTAAATCAGCGATCGATATCTCTGGAGCGATAGAACAAATCGATGTCAGGAACTCACCATGATTTCTTCCTTTTCTGTAATCTGGCTCACGAGGAGGGTGCTTAAGGTTCTCAGAGATAATAGAAAGATCAAGTTGATGTATTAAAGACAATTGATACAGCACTACACTCCTCGTTGAATAGAGTGAAATGCCCCCTATCTTCCTATCACCATATACTATATCTCCCCATCCTTTCTCCCCAACATGTCTAAGCCCAATCTTTTTAAGAGCAGATATGACTATTCCATTAAAAAACGCTACCCATTCTCTCGGAAACGCACCTTTATTTAACTCCCTTCTTACCGCAACGCTCAGAACGAGTGTTCCCGGATACAAGACCACAGCGCATCCCCCACCCAAACGCCTTTTTATAGGAAGCTTCGCTCCATCACTTACTTCCTCACTTAGCTTCGAGAACCTTCCAAGAACGATGATGGGAGAAGGAGGGATCCATATCCTAAAAGCCCATTTCGCTCCCACATGGAGACTATCAATAAGAAAAGAATCAATGAAATCATCCATGTTCGATTACTCCCTCTTCAAACGCATAATGATATAATAGGTGAAAAGCAAGGTAAATAAGGAGGTGTTATAAATATGCACCTCACGGTTATCGTTCACACTCCTCCGTATAGCACTGAAGACTTAGATACAGCCTATCATCTGATAAGAGCTTTCGTCAAGCGCGGAAATACCTGCACACTTTATCTGTATGGAGATGCAGTAATAGCGGTAAACAAAAACACGCGTCCCTCAAGAAGCGATAGGTTTATACCTGGAATGATAGGTGATCTTGTAAAAATGGGAGTAGAGGTTATGGCTTGTGGAGCCTGTATGCAGTACAGAGGAATGAAAAGGGAAGACATAATAGAAGGGGTTAAGCCGGCGGGGTTGGCTACCCTTGGAGAAGTATCAGCCAAGGCAGATAGACTCATAAACTTTATATAGGAGAGTGAAAAAAATGCCTAAAAGCGTCCTTATAGTTCTGAGGTGCGCTCCTTTTGGAAAAAGCATAGCACATGAAGCTTTCAGAATAGCAATAGGCTTTAGGGGAGGGGAGGTAAATACATCCATATTACTCATAGAAGACGGGGTTTTTTGCCTACTTAAGCATCAGGAAGGTTCTATATATAAGATGATGAGCCTCGTCAGATATCTAAGCGAGATGGACGAATTTGAGATTAAGCTTTACATCCATAAGCCTTCACTGGAAAAGAGAAGAATAAAAAAAGGGAATCTTATCGATATAGGAAAGCTCATAGATGATGAGGAGCTTAAGAATATTTTAGACTCACATGATAGCATCATGTTTTTTTAATGAAAATGAGAGGTGACATGAAGATGAAAAAGCTTGTATTGGTGAAAGAATCTCCTTTCTCAGGTGCATTACCCAGCTTCGTATGGAAAAATCTAAATAGAGGAGATACAATTCTATTCATACAAGATGGTGTGATATTTGGACATGCTATGCCTGATAACCTATACGAAGAGATCAAAGAGCTGAGAGAAAAAGGCATTGAACTTCTGATCTTAGAGCCGGATCTTAAGCTAAGAGGAATCCATCTTTCATTCCCTGATATGTTCAAAACCATAGATTATGAAGAATTTGCCAAGCTCGTGGAGGAATCAGAGAAGATAGCAGCATAGCGTTTTACAACCCACAGTACGTCCTTCTCTATCTGCTTTTTAAGCTCCTGTAAGCTGGAGAATTTCATCTCCGAGCGTATTCTTCGCAGAATCTCCGTTTCAATAATCTCACCATAAAGATCACCGTTGAAATCGAGTAAATGAACCTCTACAACCCGCTTTTCTCTCCTATCTAATATAGTAGGCCTATAGCCTATATTCATGGCACCGAGAAATCTTTTCCCATCAAGCTTAACGAGAACGGCGTAAACGCCATTAGGAGGCAAAAGCTTTTCCGGGGGAATGGATAGATTTGCGGTTGGAAAGCCAAGCTTTCTCCCCAAGCCATCGCCTCGCACGACTACACCCTGAAGCGTATAGCTTCTGCCAAGTAAAAGAGCGCCTTCCCCGACCTTTCCCTCACTTATAAGCTTTCTTATAATGGTACTTGATACGATTCTCCCCATTACCGCCTTTGGAGGGGTTATCTCCACGCCTATTCCATATCTTTTAGCAAGCTCAATGAGAAGCGAAGGAGTCCCTTCCCCGCCTTTTCCGAAGGTGAAGTTAAAACCAACAGATATAAACCTCGCGTTAAGCTTATTTAATAGTATCTCTTTAAAGAAAAGCTCTGGAGGCATATTCGCCAGAGCTTTATTAAATTCAAGCTTTATCACCTCATCTACCCCGAGAGATTTGAGTATCTTATCTTTCTCTTCCTCCGTAGTTAAGAGTTTAAAATTCTCACCCTTGAAGAACCTTGCAGGATGGGGAGAAAAGGTAAGAACCGTTGATTTTATTTTTCTGGAGCAAGCGTAATTCAACGCCCTTTCTATTACCTCTTTATGTCCGAGGTGTATCCCATCAAAAGCACCTATAGATACCGCTCTCATTTTAAAACCCTCACCGGCTTTATAAAATCTCCGGTACTCTTGGCTATAGCTAAGGCTTTGCCTTTAAAGGTTAAAGCTAAAAAGCCTTTCTTATGAGAAGAGCGTTTGATGAGATTACCATTGCTTATTCTTATCGCCTCTTTTGGAGAAATCTCTAAAACCGGCATGATTTCGCTTAAAACGCGTTCTATAGACATATAGAAGCGAATAAGAGCTTCTCTATCCCAAGGTCTCGCTGCATTTCCGAGATCGAAAGGACCTATACGAATGCGCTTAAGATGCGAGAGAAAAGCTCCAGTACCAAGCTCCTCTCCTATGTCCTCAACAATCTTCCGAACATAGGTTCCCTTAGAACACCTTATCCTAAAACTAAACCTTTGGAACGCTTCATCCTCCTCAAATGAAAGAAGATCAAAGTCATACACTTTTACCTTCCTTGGCTTAAGCTTCAAATCGCTAATGCCCATTCTCGCATACTCATAAAGCCTTCTTCCACCCACTTTTACAGCGGAATAGATCGGAGGGGTTTGGGTTATCTCTCCTTTAAACTTCTCTATCGTTTCAAGGACATCCTCCATAGATACTCTCTTGCTTCTTTCCTCTATGATTTCTCCGCCCCTATCACCAGTTGTAGTCTTAAGCCCAAGTATAGCCTCTCCCTCATATTCCTTGTCGAGATCCGTTAGGAAGGGAACCAGCTTAGTTGCAGAGTTTAAACAGATGAGGAGTAAACCCTCAGCATGCGGATCGAGCGTGCCAGTATGACCGGCTTTCTCGATCCCTAAGCTCTCCTTCACCTCTTCAACACAATCCATCGAGGTATAAAGAAGAGGCTTATTTACTTTAACCACTCCATCCATACTTTTCCCTTATGCTTTCGAGGACTAAATCCCTTGCCTTTTCAAAGTGAGCGCTTATAACGCAACCTGCTGCCTTCTCATGTCCTCCTCCACCAAACTTTGCAGCTATCTCTCTCACACCAACGTTACCATCAGTGGAACGAAGGCTTACTCTTATCCTTCCATCTTCAAGTTCCCTGAAGAGAACGACTATTTTGACTCCCTCAGCCATTCTTAAAAATTGGAGGAAACCCTCTGAATCAACGAGGCTAACACCATGAAGCCTAAAGCTACTAAACGGCAAAAAGCTCCATATTACCTTTCCATCCATGCAAAGCTGAGCCCGGGTTAGCATTTCCCCTATCAGCTTGAGAGCGCTAAAGGGCTTCATCTCGTATATTCTTCTCGTAATTTCTCTTTTGTTAGCTCCTTTTGAAAGAAGATCTGCAACAATAAGGTGCGTCCTCGGAGATGTAGAGTCGTAGCTAAACCTCCCACTGTCTGTAAGTATCGCGGTGTAAAGAGCA
This sequence comes from Synergistota bacterium, assembly GCA_021159885.1. Classification (NCBI taxonomy): domain Bacteria; kingdom Thermotogati; phylum Synergistota; species Synergistota bacterium. Next base: position 16,930 of record JAGHDO010000072.1, read on the forward strand.
TCCGCAACCTCGGGAGATATAAGCTCGGTTTCCTCCCATCCAGAAAGAATTTCGTAGACGAGCTCACCTGTGGCAGAAGCTTTTGGGTCAATAAGATTTAAATCCCCATATCTTTTATTATCGAGATGATGATCTACATTTATTACGAAACCTCCCAAATCTCTTACCTTAATCCCATCTCCCATTCTATCAGGATTAGCAGAATCAAGAAAGATACATATATCCGCTTGCTCTCCCAAAACGGAGTCTAAACGTTCTATTTTATCAGAACCGCGTAAAAACTCATACACCTTTGGTACAGGATCGGGGTTTAACATTCTTACATTTTTACCAAGTTTCTGAATGGCCAATCCCATACCAAGAAGGCTACCTATAGCATCCCCATCCGGTCTTTCGTGAGATACCAGAAAGATATCGTTAGCCTCCCTTATCTTCTTCCGTATCTCCGATATGATCTTCGCCTTCATGCCTTATCGCCACCTTCGATAAGATTTGATCTATGCGAAAACCATAGTCTATAGATCTATCTTCCTTAAAAATCAACTCTGGTACAACTCTAAGCCTCATCTCTCTACCAAGCTCCCTTCTTATATACCCCTTAGCTCTATCGAGTCCGCTCATGACCTCCTCAGGCTTGGGTACACCAAATATACTCACATATATCCAAGCCCACCTCAGATCCTTTGAGACCTCCACTTTGGTCACGCTAACTCCTTTAATTCTTGGGTCTTTTAATCCCCGGGATATAAATTCCCCAACGAACCTACGTATTTCCCTTTCAACCCTCTTTATTCTAAACTGACTCATCCTTAATCACTTCCCTTAAATTCACAAGATTTCTATCCACCAATCTTCCACCCACACATTTCCTTGCCTTTCTAAAAAGGCAAGCACATTATTAAGAGCATTATCCAGAAAAGCTCTTTCATTTCCCACAATGGCGATACCAAGAACACATTCCCTCCACTTATCGTTCTTTCCTATCTCAGCCACCGAAACATTAAAGCTATTTCTTAACCTTGCTATGATTCTCTGGATACAAGTTCTCTTCTCTTTAAGCGTTCGAGCAGAAAAGAGTCTTAAATGAACCTCGAGAATACCGACAAGCATCAGCTCAAAAAGATCAATCGCTAAAGGGTTATCCTTCTCACTTCCTTTACTTCGAATGCCTCTATGATATCTCCTTCAGCGAAATTAGAAAAACCATCTATGCCTATACCACATTCATACCCCTTACTTACCTCTTTAACGTCATCCTTAAATCTCTTAAGAGAGGATATCTTGCCCTCATAAACGACCTCATTTCCTCGCTTTATTCTAACCTGCGCATTTCTCGATATTTTCCCATCTAAGACATAGCAACCAGCTACTCTACCACCTTTAATCTTAAACACGGCTCGCACTTCAGCCCTTCCCAAATAGACTTCCTCATATTTGGGTTCAAGCATTCCTATCATAGCAGCCTTAACATCCTCTTCAACATCATATATCACTCTGTAAAGTCTAACCTGCACACCCTCTCTCTCAGCAGCCTGCTTCGCCTTCGAATCTACTTTCACGTTAAAGCCAATTATAACCGCGTTAGATGCAGATGCAAGCATAACATCACTTTCATTAACGTTTCCTATACCGCTATGAAGGCACCTAACCTTGACCTCATCCGTCGAAAGCTTCTCAAGGGTTGGAATTAAAGCATCGAGCTCCCCCTGTGCATCTGCCTTTATAATTAAACGAAGCTCTTTCGCTTCTCCTTCCTTAACTTGCTTAAGAAATTCTTCAAGCGTAAGCTTCTTAGGTCTAAGAGCGCGCTTCTTCTCTCTAAGCTCCTCAAGATACGCTTCAACTGCTGCCTTAGCCTCTTTTTCACTTTTGACAACGCGGAAACTATCTCCTGCTTCGGGAAGAGAATTCAAGCCTATTATCTCCACTGCCATCGAGGGACCAGCTTCCTTAACTTGCCTACCTTTATCGTCAAACATGGCCCTAACTCTACCATAGGACCCCTTAGCCAAGACTATATCTCCTCTTCTCAATACTCCCTTTTTAACTATTACATCAGCTACCGGTCCTTTTCCCTTATCGAGCCTTGATTCCAACACATACCCTTCCGCAGGAGCATCGATCTCCGCTCTAAGCTCCATGTACTCTGCAAGCAAGACTATCATCTCAAGGAGCTCATCAACACCAGTGCCATGTTTTGCTGAAACTTCGACGAAAATCGTATCTCCACCCCATTCTTCAGGCACAAGTCCAAGCTCTGCTAACTGCCTCTTCGTTCTTTCTATATCCGCATTAGGCTTATCTATCTTATTTATAGCAACAATTATGGGAACACCAGCAGCCTTTGCATGGTTAATTGCCTCTATCGTTTGGGGCTTTACGCCATCATCCGCAGCCACTACAAGAACCGCAATGTCTGTAACTTGTGCTCCTCTGGCTCTCATCTTGGTGAACGCCTCATGCCCTGGCGTATCTATAAAAACTATTTTCTTACCATCGTGTTCCACAACAGAAGCTCCTATCTTCTGGGTTATCCCTCCAGCTTCACGAGCAGCTACGTTAGTCTTCCTTATTGTGTCAAGAAGTGTGGTTTTCCCATGATCAACATGCCCCATTACAGTAACCACTGGTGGTCTTGGTACAACGGTAGCGCTCACTTTTTCCTTCTCCTCCCGTACTTGAGCTTCTTCCTTCTCCCTCTCCTCTTTTTGAACTTCCTGTTTGACTTCTTTTTTCTCCTCAAGAAGGGTTTCCTCTATTATCTTAGCGGTCTCCTTATCTATCGTACTCATGTGAGTCTTTACCTCTATACCTAAATCTCTCATTTTGTCCATTAGCTCCTTGCTTGAAAATCCCATTATTCTTGCCAACTCGTAAACCCTTATCTTGCTCAAGTTTCATCACCCCCTCTGCCATCCTCCGATCAATAAAGCCGAGGACGCTACAGGCCTCCCTCCCAACTATTTTCCCTATTTCTCTTTTAGATCCATCAAATGCAACATCCACTCCTGCTTTGGAAGCAAGCTTCATTATTTCCCTTTTAAGCGACGATCCCGCATCTGAAGCCAAAATTACAAGGCTTATCTTTCCTCTCTCCAATGCCTTTACCGTGGACCTTCTTCCTAAAGTTATCTTACCCGCTTTTCTTGCAAAACCTATAAGAGCATTAATTCTCATCTTCGTTTTTCTGAAAGGTAATTTTCTACCTCTTTAAGCAAGCTTTCTTCAACCTTTTCCACTTTCAAGCTTCTCTGCAAAGCTTTTTTCCTTAAAGCCCTCTTAAGACAATCAAGGTCAGGGCAAATATATGCTCCCCTTCCGCTCTCTTTTCCTGATAAATCCAGATATACTTTCCCATCTGGACTTCTAACTATTCTTATCAATTCCTCCTTTGCCTTTTTAGCACCACAACCAATACATGTCCTTATAGGAATGTGCTTACCCCTCGTCAACGCCTGTAGCCTCTCCTTCAAGGGGTTTTATATCAATTCGCCATCCTGTTAGTCTCGCTACCAAACGGGCGTTCTGTCCTTCCCTTCCTATAGCAAGAGATAGCTGATCCGGAGGAACCCACACCCGTGCCCCTTTTTCTTCTCCTTCTATCCGTTCGATCTTTAAAACCTTAGCCGGACTCAAAGCATTAGCTATAAACTCCAAAGGGTCAGAGCTCCAGCTAACTATATCTATTCTCTCCCCTGAGAGCTCTCTGCTTACTGCTTGAACTCTCGCCCCTTTAGAACCAACACAAGCCCCGACTGGATCAACATTGGAATCGTTTGACCAAACTGCCACTTTAGACCTCACACCTGGTTCTCTGACTACGGCCTTTATTTCGACCACTCCATCATGAACTTCTGGAACTTCGAGCTCAAACAACCTTTTAAGCAAGCCTGGATGCGTTCTTGAGAGTATAATTTTAGGCCCCTTTGTTGTCTTTCTAACCTCAAGCACATAGAACTTATAAGTACTCCCTGGTTTATAATCCTCGGTATGGATCTGCTCCTGATTTGGTAAAATTGCCTCAGTCTTACCAAGATTTATCATCACTTGATTTCTATCTCTTCTATAAACGCTTCCAGTAACTATATCCCCAACTTTTCCCTTAAACTCCTCATAAATGAGCTCTCTTTCCGCTTCCTTTAATCTCTGAACTATAACCTGCTTTGCAGTTTGAGCCGCTATTCTACCGAAATCCCTTGGGGTAATCTCCAGCCTCACTATGTCTCCTTGAGCAACATCATATCCATGAGATCTCGCTTCATCTATTGAGATCTCCATTCGTGGGTCTCGAACCTCGTTTACCACCTTCTTTAAAGCAAAGACCTTAACATCTCCACTTGCAGTATCTATATCTATCTCTATGCTCTGGGCGCTTCCAAAGTGCTTTTTATAAGCAGAAATCAAGGCAGCTTTAAGCGTATCAAGAAGGACGTTCTTTCCTATGCCCCTCTCCCGCTCTATCTGCCTTATCGCTCTTATAAGCTCCTTACTCACTTTCTCTTTTCCTCCTTTTTAAGCTTTGGTTCCTCAACAAGCCTTGCCTTATTTATATTCTCGAATGAGATCCTGAACTCAACACCGTTTACTTTTACGATAACCTCGCTCTCACCTACATCTATTATCTCACCTGTGAAGTTTCTCCTTCCTTCAACTGGCTCAATTGTATTAATTTTAACAGTTGATCCTTTAAATCGCTCATAATCTTTTTTCTTAAATAAAGGCCTGTTTAAGCCAGGAGAAGAAACCTCAAGAAAATATCTTCCTTCTATAATATCCATGCTATCCAGGAGAGGATCTACAGCTCTACTTACTCTCTCACACTCTCTTAAAGATATCCCCTCGCTCGAATCTATATAAATTCTAAGCACCCTTCTTCCGCCCTCTGTTGTGAATTCCACGCCAAGGAGCTCAACGCCTTCTCTCTCTACCGTTTTCTGAATGGCACTCTCAATTTGTCTGGCTATCGCTCTAAAGTCCATTTTTTCTCACTCCTTTAAAAATAAAAGAGCGGGGAACTCCCCACTCTTCTTTTAGAACTCCTTATGCAAAGTATAACACAATTATCCCTATTTTTGCAAGGGCTATCTTAAAAAGGCATATATTTTACCCTAAAATCTAAAAGTATTTTCACCAGCTTCTCCCTAACTGATTCTACCTCCTTCCTTTTACCTTGAAACACAAATTTGCCAGAGATAAAAAGCTTATTTCCGCTTACACTTATCTGAAAAGGTTCAAGATCAACTCTCAAAGCTCTGTCTAAACTTTGGGCAAACTCCTTCGCTTTAGAAGGAGAGGAAGCGCTAAAAAGCAGCGTTTTACCAAGATATACGTCTAATCCATTTTTCCCTACAATTACAGGAAGATAGTTAGCAGCTTTTCTCCTGTTTATTTCTACTCCAAGGCTTTTGAGCTCCTTGAGTATATATTTAGCTCTTTCCATTAAAGTGGGATGGTCCATCATTATCCCGTAATCTCGGGGAGGCTTTCTTTGCGAAAGAGCGCACAGCCTCTCCATCAAGGTTAATGCTGCCACTGGGTCATATCCGGCTCTCATCATAAGCTTTATAGATCTGCGATCCGCCTCTTCTTCATACTTTCTGCTGTATTTGTTTAGTATAGCTAATCTCAGTAGATCAGCTCCTATTATTCCAGCGCCAGTTCGAGTTGCAGCAGCTATTATAAGAGCATAGATAGTCATGCGCTGAGCGTTAGCCATCTGCCTTAAAGCATGCTTGTATTCGATATGGGCTACCTCATGTGCCAAGACAGCAGCTAACTCCGATTCAGTCCTAACGAAATTAAGCATACCTTTAAATATGTAAACATATCCTCCAGGTAATGAAAATGCATTAATATCCTTCTTCGCTATAACCTTAAAGCGATATCTTATATCCTTCCTTGAGGAAAAGCGGACAAGATTATACCCAACCGCTTCAACGCGAGACACTTCTACGGGGTCTTTACTCAGGGGGAATTCTTTCTCCACTTCCTTAGCAAGCTTTTCACCAAGCTTTGCTTCGTTCAAAGACCACGCTTTGAACAAAAAAGGATTTCCTACAATGAGAAAAATTGCTAAAAAGGCAGTAGAAACGATCCTTCTCATTTACGCTGATCTATAAATCTCGGCTCAGGAACCCCAACACCGCCATAATATCCCGCTACAAGCTTTTTTCCATCCCTAACACTACGCAAAGCCTTCTTCACTTTTTCAACTTCTTCCGAGAGCTTCTTTCTCGACCTGTCTTCAACTTCTAAAATGTTAGATAGCTTATTCCTTATAGATTCAACGAGAAGCTTAATTTCTTCCCTGATATCCTCCGGAAAAAGATTCAGTACAGATGCCTTTTCATCCTTAGCTGATTCTATTAGGCTGGATAATCCAGCTTGCATCGTTTCAAGCTCCTCGTTAAGCTTATCTTGCTCCGACAGAATAACCTGCTTTTTACTAATTATCTTTAAAAGCCCTTCTATATCTACCTTCTCTATTTTTCTCTCTTGTTCATTAACGAGGCTTTCAAGAGAATCATAGAGTTTTAGTTCCTCCTTTAATATCTCTATTATCCGTTTTCCTTTATCCCGCAATATTTAGCCCTCCCTTCGCAGTTTGGGCCACTTCCGCTTTTTTCTCTTCTCTGAGCTTCTTTATAGCTTCTTCCCACGCCTCCTTTAGCCCCTGAAATAGTCCCAAAACCTCATCTATTGGTTCTATATCTTTCCTAACATTTGCCTCAACCAGCCTATAGTGCATATACTCATAGAGTCTAAAGAGATTCAATGCAATTTCACCGACATCCATATTCAGCGAAGACATTAGCTCCGCTAATATATCCTGAGCCCTTATAAGCGAAGTATGGGCTTCCTCAATGTTTTTCTCCTCAATTGCCACCTTCGCCTTTTTTAAAAAATTTATGGCTCCATCATAAAGCATTAGTAAAAGCTGCTCAGGTTTTGCCGTTTGAATCTGCATCTGACGATACTGCTCATACGCTTTCATCGCGCTACCATCCCCCGTTATTTATCGGTCTTTCAATCATATTTCCTTAAGCCTTTGGGAAAGAAGCCTAAGCGTTTCATCAAGCCTCGTTGCTACCTTTTCATAGACATCTCTTCCCCGACCATAGGGATCTGGAATTTCATACTCTCTAATCTTCTCCTCAAGCCTTTTCAAAGCATTTACATGCGGAGCCAGTTCCTTTTCCACATCGGATAAAATCAGCGAAATTTCCCTCTCCACGCGCTCAAGCTCCGCTTTAAGCTCCTCATATCTTTTCTGAAGGGCTTCAAGCTCAGCCCTTCTCTCGTTCAAAAGTCTTCTTTTCTCCTCTTGAAGCCTTTCCAAAGCCATCTCATATTCCCTTATTTCCTTTGACGCTTCCGGAAACACAACCTCAGTGAGAAGAAAAGCTTTTCCATCCGCAAAGGGAAATCTATCAAGAAGCTCTTTTTTCTGTGAAAGACTCATAGTTAATATTAAGTCCGCTTCCTCTATATCCCTCTCAGAAACGTTCCTTGCTCTGTGATGGCTTATATCGAAACCCTTTTCCTTCATGACTTCCATTGCCCACCTTGAGGCCTCCATTCCTTCCAATGCGCTTAACCCAGCAGACTTTATCTCAACGCTTTCTCCTTCCAAATATTTTTTTAAAAAGGCTTCTGCCATAGGACTACGACATGTATTACCCCTGCAAACCAGTAAAATTCTCTTTTTTCTTTTATCTTTCAAGATCCCTCACCCTACCTATTAGTTTCGCTATCTCCTTTATGGAAATCGCACCTTTCCTCAGCACCACGGGTTCATCCTCAGAGCTCAAATCCAATACCGTGGATGCTTCCCTGTATTCTGTTATCCCTCCATCTAAGACAAGCCTTACCTCAGGAAGGTTTTCAGCAGCTTCCTGAGCACTTATGGGAGGATGCCTACCACTTATATTTGCACTCGAAGCAGCAAGTATGCCAACTGCAGATATCATCCTTCTGACTAACTCTATCGCCGGTAATCTTAATCCTACTCTGCCTTCGCTATCACATAACCAGAAAGGAAGCAAAGGCTTTCTCTTCACAATTATCGTCAACGGACCTGGCCAAAAACTCTCTACTAAAGTTAGAGCTTTCTCCCCAAGAGAAACAAGCTTTCTTACATCTTCAAGTGAAGCAATGTGAAGAGTAAACAGCTTATTAGGGGGCCTCCTTTTTATCCTATAAAGTTCTTCAACTGCCCTTATGTTAAAGGCATCTACACCAACACCATATACTGTCTCCGTAGGAAAGACAACTGCCTCTCCCTCCTTAAGAAGCTTTGCCGCTTCGAGTATCCCCTCCTCGCTCAAGGGTAAGATTCTCGCCATATGTATCTCTCCTCCCTACCTCAGAGTTAAAATTATGATGCCTGTTATGGTTAGAATCATTCCTAAAGCATTCTTAAAGGTTATGGTTTCCGTCTTGAAGAGAAGCGCCATTAGTACACCAAAGAACGGAGAGGTAAAAGCTATAGGGAGCACTTTGCCAAGCTCGCCAGATTTTATAGCAGTGTAGAAGAAAGCTATTCCGAGGGAACCGGCAAGCAAACCTCCTCCGAAAGCCACAAGTGCAAACGGCTTCCAACCAGCTTTAAGCAGTGTTGACAAGGATGGTAGTGCAAGAAAAGTCAATATTAGAAGAGATATAGCAGTTCTAAGCGCTGCTCCAGCAAACGGAGGTATATTACCTAAAGCAAGCCCCTTCTTTTCAAAAAAGCTTCCTATCCCCCAGCACGCCGCCGTCAGGAGAGCGAATAGCTCTGCCTTCAAGACTCCTCCCCCTCTTCAAGGAAGCTGAAAAGAAGATTTGCTCTGCTGACCATGCCTACGAGTTTTCCATCCTTTACAACTGGGAGTCTTCTAACATTATTTTTGAACATTATGTGAGCCACCTCTAACGTGGTTGCATCTTGGTCTACAACTATGGCAGGAGATTTCATTATCTCCCTGACACTTTTATCCGCTATAGACTTCATGTTTTTAATCATTATTCTTAACCCATCTGGAATGAAAGAAATTTTACGGAGATAAGCAGCATACCCTGGAAGAGCCATCTCTATTATGTCCTTTTCTGAAACAAAACCTATGATATTACATTCATCATCTACTACAGGAAGCCCACTGACCCTATGAAGGACAAGTATCTCTATTAAGTCGCCTACCGTGAAATCTGGTGTAACCGCGGTAATATCTCTGTCCATTATCTCCTTAACCTTCACGGTTTATCCCTCCTATTCCAAACGGCGCAGTTTCACAAGAGGCTTAAGCCTCTCAACATGCTCCCTGCTTCTTATTCCCTCCTCCAAGTGTAATAGCTCTTCATACGCTGTAGCCATTGAGAAGATTATGCTTTCCTCAAGACTCATGCCCTCTATAAGACTCGCTATAAAAGCTGCCACCAAAGCGTCTCCCCCTCCAAGTATTTTAACCGGTTTATATTCCGTAAGCTCCGCAAGAAAGTACCCTTCTGGCGTTCTGAAGACATCGCCGGATTCATGGTAATCAATAACTATATACTTTATACTCCCCTTTTTCTCTATCTCCCTCACGGCTTTAATAATATCATCAAGCTCTTTTATGCTATGTCCATATATTTCAGACACATACCTGTGATCTATCTTAACGAAATCTGGAGACGCTTCTATCCCCTTAAGAAGCGGGGTACCTGCAGCTTCTAAGAATGTCATCTTCCCTCTGTCTTTAGCTTCAGAGATCAGTTCTGCATAAATATCATCTGGAACCCCTTTAGGAAGACTTCCACCCATATAAACAAAATCAGCACGATTTAACATTCTTCCGTAGGTTCTCTTAAAGCGCCTCAGCTCCTGAGGCCTTATAACAGGACCTTCCTCAGTAATTCCAACTTGTAATTCCCCCGTTAAATCCGTTATAAAGGTATCTATCCTCGTGTCACCCTTTATATAACATAAGGCAGACGTTATCTCCAACTCCTCCATCTCAACTCTAACGAGCTCCCCAGTAAAACCGCCTATGAAACCCATAACGATGCTGTCATGCCCAAGCTGCTTTAATATCCTACTCACGTTTATTCCCTTTCCACCAGCAGATCTATCTACTTCGACTGCGCGCGTCCACCCTCTATGCTTCGATTCTTTTACACGATACTTCTCATCAACCGCTGGATTAAGGGTTATAGTTATCACTGCCAAATCTCTTCTACCTCCTTCCAGCTGAAGAGCCCCTCGCGCTTGAAAACGATTTTTCCTCCCTCAAACACAAGAACGGCTGGGAAACTTTTTATTCCCCACTTAGATACCAGCTTTGGATACTTATATTTGTCAAGAACTATTACTTCCTTATCCACCGCTTCCATATGAAGCCTTCTGTTAAGCTCATCAAGAGGGTCATACATAAGGATTATCTTTCTCCCTCCCTTGTTAATCTCCTCCTCTATATGTCTCTGCTGTCTTAGATAACGCTCAACCGAAACCGCAGCGATAGCTCCATCGCCTACAGCGGTCGCTATTTGCCTTAACCCTTTAGACCTAACATCCCCGGCAGCGAATATGCCTTCAATCGACGTTTCCATTTCATCATTCGTGATTATGAAGCCATCATGATCAAGCTCTATCAATCCGTTAAGAAAGCCCGTATTGGGTTTTAATCCTATATAGACAAAGACACCAGCAACCTCTATATTTTTCATATCTCCCGTGAGAACGTTTTCTATAAGCATTCCCTTTACAAAATCTTCACCTACTATTTCCCTAACCATGGAGTTCCAAAGAATTTCAACCTTAGGATTAGAAAAAAGCCTTTCTTGAAGGATCTTTTCAGCCCTCAAGGCATCTCTCCTATGTATTAAATAAACTTTAGAAGCAAACTTGGTGAGATAAAGCGCTTCCTCCACAGCGGTATTGCCTCCACCAATCACCGCTACCTTCTCGTCGGTATAGAAAGCCCCATCGCAAACAGCACAGTAAGAAACACCCTTCCCCTTAAACTCACGCTCTCCCTTGACGCCAAGCTCTCGAGGGGAAGCTCCAGAAGCTATTATGAGAGCCTCAACGCTAACATTTCCTTGAGAAGTCATAAGAACTCTATTATCCCAATCTATACCTTTAACCTCGGCGAATCGTACCCTTGCACCGAATTTCTCAGCTTGCTTTTTCATTCTCTCTATAAGCTCTATTCCCTCAACTCCTTCCGGAAAACCGGGGTAATTTTCAACATGAGTTGCAGTTGCAACCTGACCACCTATAAAACCTTTCTCGAACACCTCTACTTCTAATCTTGCCCTCGCTGCATATATAGCCGCTGTTAGCCCAGCGGGACCAGCTCCTATTATAGCCACCTCGGGCAATCTCCTCACCTCCTCTTTTTCCTACATTATACCATCTATTCTACGGTAACGCTCTTGGCAAGGTTTCTGGGCTGGTCTATCTCTCTACCTAAGATATCTGCAGCATAATATGCAAAAAGCTGAAGGGGGATAACACTGATTAACGGGTAAAACTCATCTAATACTTCAGGTATATATATTACATCTCCCGCATGGTACCTTATTTCACCATCTCCCTCAGTTGCAACAGCTATAACTTTCGCATTCCTCGCCTTAGTTTCCTGAATATTACTTATGACTTTAGAATACAACCTATCTCTTGGGGCTATGAAGAGAACCGGCATAAGCTCATCTATCAGCGCTATAGGCCCATGCTTCATCTCACCAGCAGCATAAGCTTCCGCATGTATATACGATATCTCCTTAAGTTTCAACGCTCCTTCCATCGCAATTGGATAGTTTATGCCCCTCGCGAGATAGAGAAAATTATCATAGTGATAATACCTTTGAGCAAGCTCCTTAATCTGTGGGGAAAGTGCAAGACAAGCCTCAACA
>JAGHDO010000073.1 GCA_021159885.1 Synergistota bacterium
AGCTTCCTCCCTATATGTTTGGTATAAGAGAAAAAATCGCTGGTGGTGTTATTCCTGATGCATATATACGTTCTACCAATGGAATTATCTGCATAGATTCTAAGTTTCCCCTCGAGAACTATATAAAGATGCGTGAGGCAACTGATCTAACGGAGAGAGAGATCTATAAAAAGAGGTTCTTAAATGATGTTAAAGGTCATCTTGATAAAGTGAGAAGGGATTATATCCGTCCAGAGAGTGGGACTGCTAACTTTGCTTTTGTATATGTTCCTTCAGAAGCTATATACTGGTTTTTAGTAGAAGAAGCCTTTGACATGGTCAGAAATTATATAAAAATGGGTGTGCATATAGTCTCTCCGCTGACCTTATCTCATAAGATAGAAATAGTAAAAGCGGGTATAGAGGCTAAAAGGCTTTCTGAGGAGGCAGAAAGGATAAAGAGAAGCATGGAATCTATTTCTGAGGGTTTTAAGAGACTCGATAATAACTGGCGAATATTTTATGAGACCCATCTCAGAAATCTATGGAATAAGGCAAGTGAGGTAGATACCTCTTATAGAGAACTTAAAAGACGCTTCGACGATATTAAAAGGGAACTGTGAAACTAAAAAGAATCTTGCCTAAGGGGATAATTCGTGATATTATTATTTAATAAAAAGACCTCTTTCTTAGGGTGAGCCCTTCGTTTTCTCTATTCTCCACCTGGAGGGTGATGTGAAATGAGGAGGGCACTGGTTATCTGGGCGGTGGTAATGGGGATCTTGCTTGTGCTGTGTATAGGCATTGCTTCTGCAGATGGTTCTGGAGTTCTAACGGGATCATGGATAGGATATTGGTGGAAAGTTGATGATCAAAGCGGGTATTACAACATGGAACTTAGGATACGGAGTTGGTGGGATAGCAATGGTAATTGTTATGCTAACATAGATGGAACGTTGGAAAGGATACTTCCCAATGGTGGAAATATAAACTTTCATGTAGATAACGTTCCGGTCGATAGTTACAATTCACAGGCATGTTTCGATTTCGATGTAAAGGGTAGCGCATGTGGCTATACCTATGAGATTAAAATGGAAGGTTGCTGGTGGAAAGATGAGAATAGCGGAAGGGAATTTGTGGATGGCGTGTTTTCTCTTGCACTTAATGGTGGAGAGCCTCCCGAGATGCCTAATTACCAGTTTGACCTCTCAAGAGCTTCCTATTGTCCGGCTCCGACCGAGGTTAAAAGCGGTGGATGTACGGTGAATCCTAATTTGCCGGTATTGAGTGCCTTGCCCTTCTTCTTGGCTCTTTTTGGTCTTGTGATCCTCAGACGCTATTCATCATTAAAATAGAGCCAGCCGTAAGGGGGGTGTCTCGCATCGATGCGAGACACCCCCCTTAATTTTTTCTCAGGGGGTTGAGATAAGCTTTTCCGCGAGGTGAAGGTTTTCCTCTGTTCCAAGGACATATAATGTATCCTTGGGTTCAAGTTTGGTTCCTGGTGTTGGGAAGAGCATTTCTCCGTCTCTTTCAATGGTAACGACTATACAACCTGTTCTTCTTCGCAAATCAGTTTCCGCAAGGGTTTTCCCAAAAAATTCTTCATTTAAGAGTTCAAATTTCCTTAATATTAGTGCTCCTTTTTTGCCGACTATTTCGATGAAGTCCACTATACAAGGATTTCTAACGGCGATGGATGCTTTTCTCGCAACATCTTTATATGGTGAAAGCAGAGTGTCTACACCTACTCTTCTTAATTTTTTCTCTCCAGATGGAGTTCGCAATATCGCTATCGTGTGTATTTTTGGATTAAGGTCTTTTGCAATCATTACAGCAAACGCATTGGAAGAGTCTCTTTCAGTGCAGGCTATCAGAGTTCTTGCTCTTCTCACGCCGGCTTTTTCCAGGATTTCTTCTTCAGTAGCATCTCCGTGAACCGCAAGCAGGCCGTTTTCGCGCGCAAGTGTAATCTTGTTAGGATCAAGGTCCACGATTACAAGGTTTCCTTTAGGAAGTTCCTTAGAGATTTCTAATCCTATCTTTCCATATCCACATATTATGCAATGGTTTTGAATCTTTTCAAGCATTTCCCTCCATCTCTCCCTTCTTCTCTCTATAAGAATTGGCATAACGGAGTTAAGAGCGTAGAAAAATAGTCCTACGCCAAATATCATGAGGAACATGGAGAGGAATCTCCCTGAAGTGCTTAGCTTTCCCACTTCGCCGTAACCTGTGGTCGTTATAGTGATCACGGTCATATAGAATGAGTCAAGATATGACCATCCTTCAAGAAGGTGGTAGCCAAGTGTCCCCGCTATGGTAATTAGGGCTAAAAGCATTAAAACAAAAGAGATTTGTTTTCCAACGCTTCCGTTCATACTTAATATTTTAGCAGAAGGCTTGCTTAATATACCAAAAATATCGGTTAATGCGACTTGTGAGGGTACTGTTAACGATAGTCAGGAGTATGAGATGAACGGCACTATTACATAACTCTTATAAGAAGAAGGAAGGTGATAATTACGTTTCCATAGGAAATGCGGAAGCTTATAAGTTTATTCTTTACGCTCCATCTCATGATGATTCTTCCGCATCAGGTGCCTGTTGTGATGAGAATAAAGGAAGTGGAGGGGGCTGTACTAATAACCTGAACGCGCCATTTGTTGGCATTTTGCCACTTGTCTTTGGCTTTTTGGGTGTTATAGCTATGCGATTCGTTCGATAAGAGTCTTGCTTGAGGCGGAAGCTTATGGTAAAATTAGCTTTGAAGCACCTTGAGAGGGAAATAGCGTGCTTTGCGATTTTTCTGGAGAGTTTGATCCTGGCTCAGGATGAACGCTGGCAGCGTGCCTAACACATGCAAGTCGGGCGCGGGGCCTGCTCTACTTTTTAGTGGGGTGGGTTTCTGAGCGGCGGACGGGTGAGTAA
>JAGHDO010000074.1 GCA_021159885.1 Synergistota bacterium
AACCTTATCAATCTTTAACGTCTCCCCCTCCGGAACATCGACTTTTTCAATCTCGACTATGCTACCTCTTTCAACCGCGTATTGTTTCCCGCCCATCTCAATGATAGCGTAAACCATCTCTCCCCTTACCCCCTTTACCATTATACCGAGACTGCAAGCGGAATTCTATCATAGCACATTTCGGGCTGTCAAGGCATTCAAGGTTTCCCAAGCATTTTTCAACAAGTTTCCCTATCGGCGTTTCTCCTCCCGCAAGCCAATAAGCAAAATGTGCATGCAGACACTTTATGCCATTTGGCTTGCCTACCCCACCTATTCCACTTTCCCTTATCACCTGAATATATGAGGGCCATTTTTCACTCAAATAGCGTTTTATTCCTTTCCCTAACAAGGAAAATCTTTCCTCAGCATATCGCTTGTGCGCCAGCTTGAGAGCTCTCCTTAGCTCAAGATCTGAAAGCACAAGATTATGAAAATCTTCTATTTTACCGAGGCTCTCAAGCACACTAATGCCTTCCCTTAGAAAAGGGCATGTCAACCAGTAAAGCGTAGGAAAAGGCTTTCCACCGAGCATTGGAAAGCATTTTATAACCTGTGGATATCCCCACCTACATCTTTTAGCAACGCCTAAGAAACCGCTTATTTTCCTTTTAAGCTGATACCTGACTATTTCAAGATCCTTGAAGTAATCTTTTCCACCACGGCACATTAAGCTTGAGCAGGTACTCCATTCTCCTTTCAAAAATCCTGGCTATTTTCGAATCATGTATTATAACCAGGTTCTCTTGATTCCTTTTTTCAGCACTTGCAGTCCAGTTATAACTTCCCGTTATAACTATTTTGCTATCGATCACACAAAACTTGTTATGCATTAAACCTGGCATTCTATCATAAACAACGAAGATACCTCTCTTTGCGAGGTATCTTCCCTTTGAAAACCTCTCCTCTGCCTGATGCCTATCTAGGAGAACTCTAACCCTCACTCCCCTCTCATGCGCTCTGATGAGGGCTCTCGCGAGCTCGCGACTCGTAAAGGAAAACATCGCTACATCTATAAAACTCTTAGCGGAATCCAACAGACTTACTATCCTATCCGCACATCCACCATTAGGGCTAAAATAAACCTCTATGACTAAGGAATTAGCTGCTCCACAAAATAACAGGGAAAGGATAACCACTATAAGGAAAGCTCTCTTTATCTTCATAAGTTTAACTCGCCTCCCTGAAGGAGGTCAAAATAACTTTATATCCTCTACTATGCAGAGTTTTTATCAGATCAGGCCTCTCGCTCTTTCCCTCGAAGATTCCAAAAACGGTTGAACCGCTACCTGACATCGACGAAAAGAGTGCTCCTTTCTTTTCAAAAATATTCTTAACTTCCGCAAGATCCGGATAGCGCGAAAAAACCACTTTTTCAAGATCATTTCTTAAAATTCGCTTTAACAGACTCCAATTCCCTTCTTTAAAGGCAGAAAGTATCAGCCCTATATCTGGCATTTCTGAATAAGGAGGCTTAAACCACGAATATACATCTGCCGTTTTTAAACCATACCATGGAACTGCAAGAATAACCCGCACATCCGTATTCAGTGAAAAAGACAACCTCTCTATCCTCTCCCCACGCCCCATAACGAGAGAAAAGCCTCCTTTTATAAAAAAGGGGACATCGCTACCAACCCGCGAAGCTAACATTAAAATATCTCTCTCTTTAAGCGCAACATTATAAAGCTTAAGAACTCCTCTTATAACAGCAGCTGCATCTGAGCTTCCGCCTCCCAACCCTGCGGACAAAGGTATCCTCTTCTTCAGCAGAACTTTAACCCCACCTTCTATGCCCAAGCTCTGATTTAAAATCGAAATCGCCCGCTTAACGATATTTTCATCCTTAATTGATTCCCCAACAACGATTACATCGCTTTCCTTAGACATCCAGAGGACTATGTCATCGCTTAAAGATATCTCATGCATAAAAGTGACTATCTCATGATAACCATCTTTTCTTCTTCCAAGTACCCATAATCCAAGGTTTATCTTAGCAAATGCCTTCTCTTTTATAGCAGTTTCTGGCGCGTGGAACAGAGCTCGACCTCTACCTCCTTTGTCAGAAGCTCAGCATAACTATAGGAAACGATATGCCCAACACCGATAACTTTAACGGTAAAGAGGCAGGGGTATGTTTCTTTTATTATTCCATATCTTTCCTCAACTCGTCTCCTTCCTTTATTAGCCCTTACCTTCACCTCCTCCCCAAGATGAGCTTCTATTATCTTTCTTATGTCATTGAGAGATTTTTGCACCTCTCTCACCACCTGCCTTCTACCTACCACCCCATGTAAATCAAGCTAACCCTTATTACCCCATCTCCAAAAATCCCGGGAAGGTTATACACCTTCCCTTTAACCGATATAGCATTTTTATATCTACCACTCACTCTGATGTAAACGGGATCTGGAAGCTCTCGCCAAATATCATAAAAGATCATACGCCCTTTTCTATCAAGAACATATTTACCTTCATCTCCAGATGGATTTCCCGCTCCCCCTGTAAGAACACTTTCGCTAAAAAGGTAAAATTTTCCCCCTTTAAATACCCAGCAATCCTCAACGGGAAACAACGCATAAGAGTGAATATAAGAATAAAAAACCTTTTCTCCATCACTTAACGGGATAAGTACCCTTTTTTTTCCCGCGGAGAGAGAAAGGAAGGGTATTACAATTATTAGAAGATACAGTAGCGCCTTTCTACTTAACCATTCCTTTCTGCCGATAGTATTTCTTAGCTCCCTCATGAAGGGGTACGCTCACCCCATCAAGAGCACTATCGAGGGTTATAAGCTTGGCTTTCGAATGAACGTTATAAATTTCGCTTATGTGATCAAAAGCTCCCCTTACAACCTTATAAATGAGATCCGCGGGCACCCTTGAATCCGCTATCCACATAGCCATAACCGAAAGAGTAGGGACATCCATCCGCTGATTTCTGTAAGTCCCCGCTGGTATAACGCTTTTAGTAAACCATGGATATTTTTTCCTTACTCTTCTTATAAACTCATCACTAAAGGGAACTATAACCACATCCCTCGCAGTAGCAACATCGATTATGGCGCGCGCTGGACAACCCACCGTATAAAAAAAGGCATCTATTTGGCCATCTTTCATTCTCTGAGCTGCAGTCCCACTACCCACATAGCTAACCACCATATCTTTGTATGAAAGCCCCGCTTCTTTGAGGATCAATCTCACATCTATTTCAGTTCCACTACCAGGTTTTCCGACTGCAACCCTCTTACCTTTAAGATCATAAATGGCTTCTATTTGGGAGCTTTTTAGAGCCACAAGGTGTATCATCTCCGGATAAAGAGAAGCAATAGCTCTTATATTCGTTATAGGCTTTTTAAATAGATATTTACCCTCGTATGCCCAATTAGCTACATCATTTTGAGCGAAAGCCATCTCCGTCTCATGCCTGCCTATTAGATTACAGTTAGCTACGGATGCATTTCCCGTTTCAACTATTATCGTCACCTCAGAAACATATTTATTAACGAGATTAGCGATCGCCTCGCCTATAGGATAATATGTTCCCCCCGTACTTCCCGTTACTATCGACATATAGATTTTCCCCGCCAGTGCTTGCCCCGAAATTCCTCCTATTAAGAAGAAAGCAATCAAGAAAATTAAACACTTTTTGCGGAAAACAAAATCGCCTCCTTAAATCTTAAGTTCAAAGCTAAGATGGGTTCCCACCTTAGCGTCAACAAACCCTTTAAACTCAAATAGCCTGTATATGAGAGATCCAGAGCAATGACATGGAGCGAGAACGTCTATTTCCTCACGTGATAGATAATCTACCGTCTTTCTTATACTCTCCTCGGGCTGTCCTAAACCATGAAATCCTCCAATAAGCGCATGAACTTTTTCAACGCCCAATACCTTCTTGCCATGCTCGATGATATTTATGACTCCACTATGACCACACCCTGAAAGAACTATAAGTCCCTCTTTACCTTCTATGTACAGGGAAGTATCATCCGGAACGCTATCTATAACCATACCCTTATCATCCCTAACCGGATGTATCGGATTGCCTTCTAACCTTGGAATAGTTCCGGAAAACCAGATTCCCTCTCTAATCATAAAGGGGGAATCTTTCTTAATTAACTGAACCCCCATATCACTAAGGTCGTTCTCCGTTGAGTTCATCCTTATGGAAGCTTTCCTATCAAAAGCGAGAGGATGTATAACGATAGGGAACTCCTTTTCCCCTATAAACCGTAAGATTTGAATAAGATCATTCGCATGATCATAATGACCATGAGATATAACTATCGTGTTTATTTTTCTAATATCTTTTTTCAAGAGATAAGCATTGTGTAGAAGAGCATCAAAGCTTGGTCCAACATCATAAAGGATATTAAACCCGTCCTCCACTTCAAGGAACACAGATAATCCATGCCTTCCCACTACACCATATGGAGACTTACTTACCCTGTTTTCAATAAGAAAAGTCAATTCCACCCTCACAGCCCTAATTCCTCCGAGATAGCTTGCATAGCACTTAATCCAAGCTCTATAAAGTCTTCAAGCTCTACACCAAAATCCTGACAGCTTTTTATCTGATTCCTGTCAGCCCCAGCTGCAAACCTCTTTTCCTTAAATCTCTTCATGACAAACTTCACATCAATGGATGCCAACTTTTTCGTAGGGTGTATTAACGCCGACGCAACGATAAGCCCCGTTAGGGGATCTACCGCATATAGAGCCTTTTCAAGAAGGGTTTCTGGCATCGCTTCGGGATGACCAGCGTGAGCTATAATGGCTCTCGCCATATCATCTGGAAGATCATAACCCTCCTTCTTTATTATCTCAACGGTTCTATAACCGTGCCTGCTAAAGTTGTTCTTAGTTTCGAGGTAATCGATATCATGAAGCAATCCCGTTAAAGCCCATTTCTCCTTATCCTCACCAAGCTTTTCGGCAAGTGCCCTCATAACAGCTTCCGTCGCCAAAAGGTGCTTTTTCATATTAGCATCACGAACATACTTTTCTATGAGCTTAAGCGCATCCTCTCTTGATATTTTACCCACTTTTAAATCCCCCCTTTATAGTATATAATAGGTTGATAAATTCCTTTTGTCAAGCTCACAAGTAGAAGCTTTACATCCCTAAAGGCAAAGGTTATAATCATCCAAAAGCTAAAGTTCAGAAAAGGAGGTGCAAAGATTGCTTTTAGAAACTGAATCCATACTTTCAATTATTGAAGAATTTGAAAAAGGAAAACCTATAGTCATGCCTATTTATCCATCTGCGGTATATGAGTTCCTAAAAGAGGAAGAAGAACTAAACATAATCTGGAGGAAGGAAACCGGCTACAGATATGGCAGGTGGAGCAACCCTACCGTTAGAGCCCTCGAGAAGAAAATGGCACAGATGGAAAGATGCGAAGATGGGTTATGCTTCTCATCTGGTATGGGAGGCATAACAGCTACCCTTTTTGCTTTCCTAAGCGAAGGTGGAAAAATGCTTATAATAAAGGAAGTTTACGGCGATACACTGAGTTTTGTCAGAGAGTTCCTCCCGAGATGCGGAGTTGAAATATATGTGCACTCCATAGAGGAAAGAGATGAAATAGATAGAAGAATTGATGAAGGGTTAGACCTTCTATATCTTGAAAGTCCCACTAACCCCACTCTTAGAGTGATAGATATCAAAAACATAACGATGAAAGCTAAGGCGAAGGGTATAAAGGTGGTAGTCGACAACACGTTTGCAACGCCCATAAACCAGAAACCTCGCCTTTTTGGAGCCGATGTAATAGTTCACAGTGCTACGAAATACTTAGGTGGGCATAACGATACCATGGGAGGAATAGTCGTTGGGAGCAGAGAAGATATATCCAAGATATGGGTTATAAGGAGATTATTTGGCAATCTTATGAGTCCTTTCGATGCCTATCTCATTTTAAGAGGGATCAAGACCTTAGCCCTGAGAGTGGAGAAGCAAAATGAAAGCGCCATGAAATTAGCCAAATGGTTGGAGAAACACCCGAAAATAAGAAAGGTATTCTACCCAGGGCTTGAGTCCCATCCCGATTATGAGATAGCCAAAGCTCAGATGAGAGGCTTTGGGGGAATGATAGCCTTTGACATAGATACAAATGCAGATGGAGCAGCATACTTTATGGACTCGCTTAAGCTTATAAGAAAAGCACCAAGTTTAGGATCGGTTGAATCCATAGCCACGCGTCCCGCCTTTACCTCCCATCGAAATCTCTCGAAGGAGGAAAAGGAACGACTTGGAATAACTGAAACGCTTATAAGACTATCCGTTGGAATCGAAAATGTCGAAGATCTCAAGGAAGACATAGATAGAGCCCTTAAAGATGTTTAGCGAAGGCGTAATCTTAGGATTTGCTACTGCGGCCTTTTGGGGAGCTTCTCCTATACTCTATCGCTGGGGAGGAGAGAATCTATCCTCAGTTGAGATAAACTTCGTCAGAACTGTGGGAGCTTTCGCTTCCGTGATAATCGTTAATCTCATCATGAACTCCTGGAAACTTATAATAGTACAAGTTCCTTTTTGGGTATGGGGATTATTCTGTGTTTCCCTCTTATTCGGGCTATTTATAGGTGATAGTTTGTTTTTCAGCGGTATAAAGCTTATAGGCGTTGGAAGATGCACCGTAATAAGCTCCTCCTATCCCCTGACGACCATGCTATTTGCCTCGATATTTCTAAACGAGAAGATGAGCTTTAAGTTCTTAATAGCAGGATTAATAATAGTTTTGGGTGTCTATCTTCTATATGACGAGGAGAGCCCCACAGGAAATCCCAAAGACATGGCTATAAAAGGTTATATATTATCGTTAGGCGTTTCCTTATCATGGGGATTATCACTCGCTCTTATAAAGATTATTTCAGATTATTTTAGTCCAGTATCTTTCATGACCTGGAGAGTAGGCATACTCCTGATAATCACCCTCGTATCTATGGGCTTCAAGTTTAGAAAGCTCTCACCTGCCTTGAAAAAACCAAAGAATTGGTTTATCTTAGGAATGGCTGGTACTGTGGGAATAGGAGTCAGCTATCTTACCTTTGTTAGAGCTTTGCAGTTAGCTCCAGTCTCCCAGATAGGAATAATAACGGGAACAAGCCCACTTTTAACGACCCTTCTCGCTGCCCTCTTCTATCACGAAAAAATAACCCTAAGAAGCGGTCTTGGCAGCGGACTTATCATAGCCGGTGGGCTTCTGGCCTCGATATAAAAGGGGGTGAAAAACCTATTGATTTCGCTCAAAGATGTTAAGGAAGCACGGGAACGTATAGGGAAATTCGTACATAAAACCCCTATAGATTCTTCTAAAACGCTCAGTCTCCTTTCGGGATGCGATATCTATCTCAAGTTAGAAAACCTTCAGAAAACGGGTTCCTATAAGGTTAGAGGAGCATTTAACAAGGTGTTAAAGCTCAAAGAAAAGGGGATTAAGAACGGTGTAATAGCAGCTTCGGCAGGAAATCATGCTCAAGGTGTAGCTTATGCAGCCTCTAAGAGCAGATTACCATCGGTAATAGTTATGCCAGAAACCGCTCCGATATCAAAGATTTCTGCAACGAAAAGTTATGGAGCTGAAGTCGTCCTCTGGGGAGAAGATTTCGACTCATCTTATACCAAAGCTATCGAAATATCCAAGGAGCGACATTTAACCTTCATCCACGCTTTCGATGATCCAGATATTATAGCGGGGCAGGGAACCATAGCCTTGGAAATTATAGAGAGCTTGGATGACCTCGACCTTGTAATAGCACCTATCGGCGGTGGAGGATTAATTTCAGGTATAAGTTTAGCTATAAAGGAATCCAAACCAAACACGAGAGTAATAGGAGTCCAAGCCGAAGGAGCAGCTTCCATGTATCTCTCCATCAAAGAGGGAAAACCGATAAAAATAGAACGCGTTAATACCATAGCAGATGGAATAGCAGTTAGAAAACCTGGGGAAATCACCTTCAACATTATTCAAAAATACGTGGATGATATAGTGCTCGTATCCGACGAGGAAATAGCCTCTGCAATCCTCTTCCTTATAGAGAGGGCTAAGCTTATCGCTGAAGCTGCGGGAGCAGTAGGTGTGGCAGCAGCCATCAGCGGGAAAATCCCTTTGAAGGGAGCTAAAACACTCATAGTAATAAGCGGAGGAAACATAGATGTGAATATGATGGCACGTCTTATAGAGAGAGGTTTAATAAAAACAGGGAGACTCCTTAAGTTCTCCACCACCCTACCTGATAGACCTGGGGCTCTGGCAGGTTTACTCAACATAGTAGCAAGAGAGCGCGGTAATGTGATATCTATAAGCCACGACAGGATAAACTTGAGAGTTAGACCTGCTGAAGCAGAAGTAAGTGTAACGATAGAGACATCTGGAGAGGAGCACATAAGAAAGATATTAAAAAGCCTTAAAGATAACGGATATAAAATAAAGCTCGAGTGGTGAAAGGAGGGTTAAAGAGTGAGAAGAAGAATTTCAACAAACTTAGCTCCTCAAGCTATAGGGCCTTATAGCCAAGCAATAGCTTGTGGAGATTTCCTTTTCGTTTCCGAGCAAATAGCTATAGATCCTTCAAGCGGTAGACTTATCGAAGGAGATATAAAGGATCAGACAAGGAGGGTTCTGGAAAACATAAAAGCTATAGTTGAAGCGGCAGGCGGGAAGATGAGTGATATTGTGAAAACCACGTGCTTTCTCGCTAACTTAGAGGATTTCAAGGCGTTTAACGAAGCCTATGCTGAGTTCTTCAACGAAGATCCTCCCGCCCGCACAACAGTAGAAGTAAGCTCTCTACCAAAGGAAGCACTTATAGGGATAGATGCTATAGCCTATATTAGAGAAAAGTGAGACCTTTTAAGATTTAAAGTACCGGAAGATACCTCTCAAGCTCGTAGCTCGTAACGCGTATGCGATAGCTATTCCATTCCATCTTTTTATTAGCTATAAACTCTCTAAATACGTGCTCGCCGAGAGCCTCCCTGACGAGAGCACTGTTTTCCGCAAGCGTTATGGCTTCGTAAAGACTACCGGGGAGAGTTCTTATACCGCGTGCTTTTCTTTCCTCTTCCGTCATCTCATAAACGTTTTCCTCCACAGGATCAGGCGGAGTAAGTCCCTCTTTTATACCAGCCAATCCAGCAGCAAGCATAACAGAAAAGGCAAGATAGGGATTACAGGCAGGATCCGGAGAACGATACTCTATTCTCGTTGCTTCCTCTTTTCCAGGCTTGTAGCGAGGAACTCTTATAAGATCAGACCTGTTTTTCTGAGCCCATGTTATGTAAACCGGAGCCTCATATCCAGGAACCAACCTCTTATACGAGTTCACCCACTGACAGGTTATTGCAGTGATCTCGCGGGAATACTTTAAAAGCCCTGCTATAAAGCTCAAGGCGGTATCTGAAAGGTTATATAATCCCGTTGTTGAAAAGAAGGCGTTTTTGCCATCCTTGAACAACGACATATGAGTGTGCATTCCCGAGCCGTTAACTCCAAATATGGGCTTAGGCATGAAGGTGGCGTAAAGCCCATTTCTATAGGCTATCTCCTTAACGACAAATCTGTAGGTCATAACATGGTCTGCCATTGTTAAGGCATCCTTGTATCGAAGGTCTATCTCATGCTGGGAAGGGGCTACCTCATGATGAGCATACTCAACCTCTATACCCATTGCCTCAAGGGCAACAACAGTTTGCTTTCTCAACTCTATAGCTTCATCCCTGGGTATCATGTCAAAGTATCCCCCATAATCCAGAACATTCGTATCCTTGTTGTTTTTAAAATAGAAATACTCAAGTTCGGGTCCAACGAAGAACTCAAAGCCCATCTTCCCGGCTCTTTCCAAGTTCCTCTTAAGCACATACCTTGGATCACCTTCGAAAGGCTTCATATCCGGTGTGAGAATATCCGCAAACATTCTCGCAGTTCCATTCTCCTCAGGACTCCAGGGTAGCTTGGCAAAAGTTGAGGGATCAGGGAGGGCAAGCATATCACTTTCGTCAATTCTCGTAAAGCCCTTAATGGAAGAACCATCAAATCCCATTCCCTCTGTAAACGCTCTTTCAAGTTCCTCCTCAGTTATAGTGAATCCCTTAAGAAAGCCAAGTATGTCGGTGAACCATATCTCAATAAATCTTATTTTCTCATCCCTAACCCTCTTTAGAACAGCTTCTATTAGCTCATCCCTATTCACAAAGAAGCACCTCCCGTTTTTTTATTACTTATTATCCCTCCTCTGCGATAAAGCGAATCCCAGAGAAAGGAAGTTTTCCTTAAGAAGATCAAGGTAGCTCGAAACCTTTGGCGTCAATCTAATGAGCAACTTAACGAGCGTTAATCCCTTAGGCAGAGATACATCACATGGATTATCTGGATTATCGATTAGAACACCTTTTAAAGACTCGATTTTATCTAAGGAAACTCTCACTTCTTTCAAACCTATTTCCTTTAATAAATATGAGAAATGGGGGGAGAGAGTATACACCATTTTTCCCTTATGTCTTGCCATAGTCCATCGTCCATCCTTAAAGGTTCCCTCAATAGCAACTGTGTATCTTGCGAGATTTCTCTGATAATAGCTTTCTCCTTCCGGATCAAGCTTTTTTAGCATCCTAGAAACTCTGTATATGAAATTCTCTACAGCCAAGGCATCGAATATCTCATACGGGTTATCATCTATTCGAGGAATATAGCCTAAAAGATGCTCCTCAGGGAACCTTCGATCCCTTGAGATTATATATCTATAAACCTCTGGCTCAAGTTCTTTACCAAGCCAAAAAGCAACTTTTATCTCTCTCCACTTGGGAAAAAGTTCCACCTTAATTCTTCTACCTCCCACATTCTTAATGAGATCAGCCACAAGAGGAGAGGATGCTCCCACTGTAATGAGGGAAACACCCGAAAATGCTATAGACTGGAAGAAAAGCAAAAAAGTAAGAAAGCACAGAAAGACCCCTCCTAAAAATCTCATGGCCTCTTCTCTCTCACCTCCACGATAGAGAATTATACCCCTCTTAACTCTCGAGGTCAAAAGACTGTGGTATAATCTAAAAACGGTGGTAACAGATGAAAAAAGAAGGGGAAAAAAACGAAAGTAAAAAAGATAGGAACGAAAAAAACTCTCAGAGAAGTCTTCTTAGAATAATACTATTTGCTTTTCTAATATCTACCGGAATAGTCCTCGGAATAATAGGGGGAATCGTATATTCTTGGTATAGAACTCTTCCTGACATCTCAATACTTGAAAAGCACGAGCCAAGCTTTACAACACAAATATACGACTGCAAAGGTAGAGTCATCGCAAACCTCTTTGAGGAAAATAGAATATGGGTTCCTTTAAACAAAATACCTAAATATTTGATATACGCCGTATTAGCTGCTGAAGATAGCGACTTCTATTACCATCACGGTATAAACATCAAGGGGATTATAAGAGCTGCTTGGGCAAACCTTAAAAGTAGAAGAATAGTTGAGGGGGGAAGCACCATAACTCAGCAGCTTGCTAAAAATCTCTTTTTAACTCCCAGTAAAACCATGAGGAGAAAAATAAAAGAGATGATGCTCGCGCTTCAAATCGAAAATAGATATAGCAAAGATAAGATACTAGAACTCTATCTTAACGAGATCTACTTGGGACATGGAGCTTACGGGGTTCAAGCAGCGGCAAAAACCTATTTTGATAAAAATGTTTGGGAGCTAAATCTTGCTGAGTCTGCACTCATAGCCGCTTTAATAAAGGCACCGGAAAAATACTCTCCCTATAAAAACCTTAAAAGGGCATTAACACGGCAAAGATACGTTATAAGGAGAATGGAAAAGCTCGGCTACATAACACACGAAGAAGCTGAAAAGGCTTTAAAGGAACCCTTGATATTCCGAGGGATCAAGGAGATACGAGAGTGGAAAGCTCCATACTTCGTAGCGTATGTTTTGAAAAAACTCTTGAAGAAGTATGGCGCAAAGCAGGTTTACAGAGGAGGACTCAAGGTATATACCACTCTTGATCTCGACTTACAGAAACACGCTGAGGAAGCCTTTTCCAAAGCTCCATCTGAGGGAGCTCTCATAGCAGTTGATCCAAACACAGGATACATAAAGGCGATGGTGGGTGGGAAAAGCTTCAGAAAGAGCCAGTTCAATAGAGCAGTGCAAGCTCATAGACAGCCGGGGTCTGCCTTTAAAGCTTTCGTCTACACAGCAGCATTTGAAACTGGCTTTACAGAGAGCACCCTCGTTGAAGACTCTCCTATAGAGTTCCCCAACGGATGGAAACCAAGGAACTATGATGGCAAATACCACGGTTGGGTAACGATAAGAGAAGCATTTGAGCATTCCTACAATATTGTGGCAGTTAAGGTAGCACAAGAAGTAAAGCCCAGAAAAATTATAGAGTGCGCGAGAAAAATGGGAATTGAGAGCCCCCTTCCTAACGACCTTTCGATCGCTTTGGGGTCAGCAGATGTAACACCTCTTGAAATGGCAGCAGCCTACGCTTGTATTGCAAACGAGGGATATAAAATCAAACCTATAGCCATTCTCGAAGTAAGAGATCAAGATGGTAAGCTTCTCGAAAAGAACCTTCCCTCGAAGGAAAAAGTTCTCAGAAGCGACATAGCCTATCTCATGATAGACATGATGAGACATGTGGTCCGCAGAGGAACGGGCGTAAGAGCAAGATTAAATAGACCCTGCGCTGGAAAAACTGGCACTACTAATAACTTCAGCGATGCGTGGTTTATAGGATTTACACCTGATCTGGTTGCAGCAGTCTATCTTGGAAATGATGATCATACCCCTCTGGGTAAAAAGGGAGCTACGGGAGGAAGACTCGCTGCCCCTATTTGGAAAAGCTTTATGCAGAAAGCCCTTAAGAACGTCCCTCCCCGTGATTTTCCAATACCAGATGACATCGTTTTTGTAAAAGTTTGCGCCCAATCTGGTAAATTGCCGACACCTGCTTGCCCTAAAACTATAGAGGAAGCCTTTATAAAAGGAACTGAGCCAACGGAGTTCTGCGACATCCACGGCTCCCAAAGGGAAGAAATTCAAAGGGAAGAGCCAATCTATGTCCCGCCAGTTCAGAAGCCCTCTCCTCCACCGGAAAAGGAAGAAAAGCTAAATGAAAAGGAGATGGAAGAGATACAGCGAAAGTTTGAGGAACTTCTAAAAAAGTATGGTATCAAAAAATAAACGGGAGGCGAAATAGAGAATGATAAACGAGCTACAAAAAAAGATATCAGAAAATCTAAAGAACGTGAGGAAAAAGTTCGCGGTAATGAGCGGAAAAGGAGGTGTTGGAAAAAGCACGGTTTCAGCAAACCTTGCAGTAGGATTAGCTCTGGAAGGGAAAAAAGTAGGAATACTCGATCTCGACATCCATGGACCTAATATTCCTAAGCTACTCGGCTTGGAGGGAGCTCTTCTGAGCGTTGAGGGAGATAAGATAAAACCTGTTTCCTTCGGTGAGAATCTCAAGGTTGTTTCAATGGCCTTTCTGTTAAAGGATAAGGGTATGCCGGTTATATGGAGAGGTCCCCTTAAAATGAAAGCAATAGGCCAATTCTTAAGTGATGTAGATTGGGGTGAACTTGATTATCTCATAATAGACTTACCACCGGGAACCGGAGATGAACCGCTGAGCTTAGCCCAGCTTCTTGGCAAACTTGACGGTGCCATAATCGTTACAACTCCTCAAGAGGTAGCTCTCCTTGATGTGGAGAAAGCTGTCAACTTCGCGCGGGAGCTCAACATGCCTATTTTAGGAGTGGTGGAAAACATGAGCGGTTTTAAGTGCCCTCATTGTGGAAATGAGATAAACATCTTTGGTAAGGGAGGCGGAGAAAAGGCAGCGAGAGAATGGAACGTGCCCTTTCTTGGAAGAGTTCCCTTCGATCCGAGAGTCGTAGAATGGAGCGATTCGGGAAGGAGCTTCCTGAGAACAGCACCTGAAAGTGAAATATCAAAAGCCTTTTCCAAGGTAATAGAGAGAATCCTTAAGGAGTGATAGAATCCTGAGGAACGTGGAAATAGCAAGAATATTTAATGAAATAGCTGATATACTTGAAATAAAGGGAGATAATCCATTCAAAATAAGGGCATACAGAAAAGCCGCTCAGAACCTTGAAGCTATCAGCGAAAAAATCGAAGATCTTGCGAGAGAGGGAAAGCTGACAAAAATACCGGGAATAGGAAAAGATCTGGCCTCAAAAATAATTGAGTATATCGAAAGCGGAAAAATATCAGATTATGAGAAGCTCAAGGAGGAGGTTCCAGCAACCCTCCTTGAGCTTCTTTCCATTCCCGGCGTAGGTCCCAAAAAAGCAAAACTCTTCTATGAAAGACTCGGCATAAAAAGCATAAAAGAGCTTGAGGAAGCTGCTAAGAAAGGCATGCTCGCGGGACTACCCGGTGTGGGGGCTAAAACTGAGGAAAAAATTCTTAAGGGGATTCTGCTATGGAGAAAAAGCAGAGAGAGAAGACCTCTCGGAAAGATATTACCTATAGCGCAGGAAATAGTCAACGAGCTTAAGAAATGCCCGTCGGTTAAAAAGATAAGTCCAGCAGGTTCGCTTAGAAGAATGAAGGACACCGTCAAGGATTTAGATATACTCGTTGTCTCAAGCGAACCGATGGAGATTATGGAAAGATTCGTTTCTCTTCCATTCGTTATGGAAGTTCTTGGTATGGGACCAACTAAATCAAGCATATTAACTAAGGATGCTTTCCAGATAGATCTCAGGGTTGTGCCAGAGGAGAGTTTCGGTGCCGCCCTTCAGTACTTCACGGGTTCTAAAAACCATAACATACACTTAAGACAATTAGCCCTTAAGAGAAAGCTAAAGGTCAGTGAATATGGGGTATTCAATGCTGAAAATGATAGAAGAATAGCAGGGTATACAGAAGAAGAGGTTTATGAAGCATTGGGCTTGCCTTGGATACCACCAGAGCTAAGAGAAGACAGAGGGGAAATAGAAGCAGCCCTTGAAGAAAAGCTTCCCACCCTAATAGAGCTCAAGGACATAAGAGGGGACCTACACATGCACTCGAAGTGGAGCGATGGAGCCCACACAATAGAAGAACTCGTAAAAAGAGCAATTGAGAAAGGGTATGAATATATCGCGATAACGGATCACTCTAAATCTCTTGGCATAGCACGAGGGCTTGACGAAAGGAGAATACTTGAGCAGATAGAGGAGATAAAAGTCTTACAAGGGAAATATCCGCAGATAAGAATACTAAGCGGAATAGAAGTAGACATTCTGCAGGACGGTAGTTTGGATATAGAAGATGAAGTCTTAGCCAAGCTGGATATCGTAATAGCGTCTGTACACTCTGCATTTAATATGTCTCAGCGGGAAATGACCCATAGAATCTGTAAGGCAATTTCAAACCCTCATGTTGACATAATAGGGCATCCCACTGGTAGAATCATAGGGGAAAGGGAATCTTATCAGGTAGACATGATTCAGATAATAAGGAAAGCTCGCGAGGAAAACGTCGCTCTTGAGATAAACGCTTACCCTCAGAGACTGGATTTAAATGATATAAACGTTAGGATGGCAAAAGAGGCGGGAGTAAAACTCGCGATAAACACAGATGCTCATACCCTCGGACAGCTCGAATTCATGTATCTCGGCGTGGCAACCGCCCGCAGAGGATGGGCTGAAAGGAAAGACGTTATAAACACATGGAGTCTCAAGGAGCTTCTAAGCTGGCTTTGCTCTTAAACGCTTAACCATCTCGTAAAGTATTATACCAGCAGCTACTGAGACATTTAGTGACTGAACCTTACCATACATCGGAATATAAACCCTCATATCGCAGAGCTTTCTCGTGCTTCTATGGAGTCCCTTTCCCTCTCTACCAAGCACCAAAACGCTTGGAGAAGGGTAGTCTGTCTCATCGTATCTTTGACCCCCTTCTAAATCGGCACCTATTATCCAAAAACCGATATCCTTTAGGCGTAGAAGAGAGGAAACCATGCTGTTAACTCTAACTACCCTTAGTCGTGCTACCGCTCCACTTGATGTTTTAACTACAGCTGGAGTGATCCCTGCAGATCTTCGAGAAGGAAGTATAACGCTTTTAACTCCAACCGCCTCGGCTGTTCTCAAAATAGCCCCGAGGTTCCGGGGATCTTCTACCCCATCAAGTGCTACCACTATACTCTCAGAAGGAGAAATTTCATCTAATGAGGCGTAGCGAACGGGTGAAACTATAGCCAGCACTCCCTGGTGCTTAGCATTTCCACAAAGGACATTTATCTTACTTGGGGGGACCTTTTGAACAGGAATTCCTTTCTCCTTAAGCCATTTCTCGAGCTTCCCCCGCCCTGAGGACAGAAGAACCTTAACTACCCTCTCAGGTTGAGACATAGCAAGCTCCTCAACCGCATGAACACCATATACTATCTCTCTTTCTTCCCCCATTTAGACTCAAATATCCTCCTCTTAAGCATCTGAGAATAGAGATCCTCGCCAGTGGCTAATGAAAGCTGGGCAAGGACATGATCAAGCTTTGCACTTATATCATCAGCATAGTGAACAATAAAAGCCTCCGGTAAGGCTGGCTCAATTGGAGAACCCCACTCCCTTCTGCCATGGTGAGAGAGAATAATATGAACAACATCGTCAAGGAGCTCCCTCCAGTAATTCCTCCCATTTTCCTTCCTTATCAGATAAACTCCAATTCTATCAACGAGCATAGCCCCAAGAATGACATGCCCATGAAGCTCTCCCCTCCTCGTTCTTCTTATATAACTCTCAGAAAATTCATACTCCTCAATTTTCCCCACATCGTGAAGAATGGAACCAACCACTACGAGAGGAATAGAAACATGTATATTCTCGGATTTTTTCGCAAGCTCGAGCGCAGTTTCAACAACTCTAAGGGTGTGTTGAAGAAGCCCTCCAATAAAAGCATGGTGATAAATCATAGCTCCCGGGGCTTCCTTAAATAATTTCGCTCTATCTTTTTGAAAAACCAACGTATTCAAAAGGATTCTACCAAAAGCGCATTCATCACTTTCTTCCGAAAGGTTATCCTCAGCTATCTTTTTTAGTTTCATCCACATAAGCTCAATGCTTTCCGCTGGAAGGGAAAACACACCCGGAAAGCTCTCGTACTCACCACGATCAAGAGGTACCGCCCTGGTCAACCTCGCTTCAACCCTTCCCCCTTTCATCTCAACAAATCCAGATGCTAAGACCGCCCTGCCATCTCTTCTTGCACTCTCAAGCTTAGCACAGATATCGGCAAGCATAGTCTCATCATCACAAATGAGATTAGCCCTCAGAAAACCGGTCTTATCCCTAAGGATCATTGAAACAATGGGCTCGCCCGAGGTTCCTCTTCGCCATCTACTTAAGCTATGAATCATAAATAGGTCTTCAAAACTTCCAACAGAACCACTTAGGATATCACACACCATCAAGCGCTTTTTATACATAACTCTCTCTCCCCTAATACTCTTCTTAGAAACTTACCAGTATGAGATCTCTCACATAGAGCTACTTCTTCAGGCGTCCCAGCTGCGACCAAATATCCTCCCTTCTCGCCTCCTTCAGGACCGAGATCTATCACATAATCCGCAACCTTTATAACCTCGAGATTATGTTCTATAACAAGTACCGTATTTCCTGCCTCGACAAGCCTTTGAAGAACCTTTATGAGCTTTTCTATATCAGCGAAGTGCAATCCCGTAGTTGGCTCATCGAGTATATAAAGCGTTTTTCCAGTAGCCTTTTTGGAAAGCTCCGTTGCAAGCTTCACCCTTTGAGCTTCCCCACCCGATAGAGTAGGAGCTGGCTGACCAAGCTTTATATATCCGAGCCCAACATCGCTTAAAAGCTTTAACTTTCTCTTTATGGATGGAATATTAGAGAAGAATTCAAGAGCCTCATCAACGGTCATCTCAAGAACGTCGCTTATGTCTTTACCTTTGTACTTTATCTCAAGCGTCTCCCTATTATATCTCCTACCCTTACAAACATCGCAAGTTATATATACATCGGGCAAAAACTGCATCTCTATCTTTATGACTCCCTGTCCCTGACAAGCCTCACATCTGCCTCCACGAACGTTAAAGCTAAACCTTCCCGGAGTGTATCCTCTTATCTTAGCCTCAGGAAGAGACGCGAAAAATTCTCTTATAGGCGTAAAAGCACCCGTATAAGTAGCAGGATTCGAACGAGGTGTTCTTCCTATAGGACTTTGATCTATTACAACTACCTTATCTATGTGCTCTAAGCCCTCTATAGCATCATGTTCTCCTGGAAGCTCCGGAGAGCGATAAAGTTTTCTCGCAAGCGCTTTATAAAGTATCTCATAAACGAGTGTACTCTTACCTGCCCCTGAGACCCCAGTTATACATACAAAAAGCCCCAATGGTATAACCACATCTATGTTCTTAAGGTTGTACTGCCGTGCCCCTTTTATAACGAGCTTTCTCCTTCCTGGTCTCCTTCTGAAAGGGGGAATGGGTATCCTCTTTCTGCCCGATAGATATGAACCCGTTAGTGATTTCTCATTCTTCAGAAGATCGTTAATGGTGCCTTGCGCAACTACTTTCCCACCATGAACCCCAGCACCGGGACCGAGCTCTATTATGTGGTCTGCCCTTCTTATAGTTAACTCGTCGTGCTCAACAACTACCAGAGTATTTCCAATATCCCTGAGCTTTTCCAGCATATCAAGAAGTCTTTCGGTATCCCGAGGATGAAGACCTATAGTAGGTTCATCAAGAACATATAAAACACCCGTAAGTCCCGAGCCTATTTGCGTGGCAAGTCTTATCCTTTGAGCCTCTCCTCCAGAGAGGGTATAACCAGGTCTTGCAAGGGTCAAATAATCGACACCAACATTGAGAAGAAAATCAAGCCTTGAAACTATCTCCTTAACAGGTAGTTTAGCTATAAACCTGCTTCTTTCGTCAAGCTTAAGGTTCTCAAAGAATTCCTTAAGCTCCCGTACCGACATAAGAGTAAGCTCATAAATATTCTTCCCTGCTATCTTTATCGCAAGCGCTTCCTCCTTTAAGCGAGCCCCTTTACAAACCGGACATGGAGTAAAGCGCATAAATCTTTCAAGCTCCTCCTTGACTGCCTCAGACTCCGTTTCCCTATATCTCCTCTCAAGCTGGGGGATTATACCTTCGAAATGCCCTTCATACTCATAAACGCCCCTTCGAGTATAGTACTTAAAGGGGAGAACCTCATCTGAACCATAAAGTATAATTTTTTTCGCTTCATCAGATAGATCCCGGAAAGGAATATCCAGCGAGAAGCCATATCTTTGAGCTAAAATCTCCAGTTTTCTCATATAAAATTCCTCAAATCTGCTACCTCTCCAGGGTCTTATAGCGCCATCCTTAATAGAAAGTTCCTCATCTACAACGAGATCTGGAGCAAATTCTATCTTGACACCCAAGCCATCACAGGCTGGACATGCTCCATAAGGACTATTAAACGAGAAAAGACGAGGTTCTATCTCCGGAAGACTAATATCACAATAGGGACAAGCGAACCTCTCAGAAAGCAATATCTCTTCGCCTTTCTCCGTTAAAACGATAGCAAGCCCTTTAGATAACCTAAGAGCCTGCTCTAATGAATCGTATATTCTACTTTCATTTTCTCTCTTCACTAATAAGCGATCTACAATCACATCTATATCGTGTTTCTTAGCCTTATCGAGTTTTATTTCCTCCTCAAGCCACAGAATCAAGCCGTCCACTCTGACCCTTAGGAAACCTTCTTTTCTGAGTTCAAGAAATAGATTCTTAAACTCCCCCTTCCTTCCCCTCACAACAGGAGATAGTATCTGAACTTTCAAGCCTTCAGGAAGCGAAAGGATTTTATCTACCATTTGATCGACAGTTTGTCTTTCTATTCTTCTACCACATTTAGGACAGTGAGGTACGCCTATTCTCGCAAATAGAAGTCTAAGATAGTCGTATATCTCTGTAATCGTCCCAACAGTAGATCTCGGGTTCTTAGGAACTCCTCTCTGATCTATAGATATCGCAGGAGAAAGCCCCTCCACTGCATCAACATCGGGTTTTTCCATTCTACCCAAAAACTGACGTGCATACGCTGACAAAGATTCTACATACCTCCGCTGCCCCTCGGCATATATGGTATCGAAGGCTAAGGAGGACTTTCCGGAACCGGAAACACCCGTTATGACGACAAGCTTATACTTAGGTATCTCAAGATCTATGTTTTTCAAATTATGCTCTCTCGCTCCTTTTATGATTATCCTATCGTATGACAAAGCCTAAAAGCCTACCTCCTGTGAGTAAAATAATAAGACAGCGCTATCAAAAATATTCCTCCCGCAAAAAGAAAAAGGGAGGTCGGAGTTTTATAATCTATAGAAACCGCCTGTTTCAAAAAAGTAACGCTCAGCATTATTAATATATATCCTAAAAGTAAGCTTTTTAAATCTTCTACCGTTCTTATCCTCAGCCAGAACGGTCCACTGCTCGTTGTATCTCTCTCAACCTCACTTGATGCCTTGCATATGAAGAGGTCGTAAGTTCCGAAAGAAAAGATCAAAAGTAAACTACCGAAAAGAAACAGATCTATAGCGATCAAAAGATCTATAGTGACCGTTTTAGGCGATGGTAACCCTTTGGAGTTCCACGCCAGGGATATGACCTCGATGACGTATCTTGCTCCTATTATATAGACGAAAAAAGCGCCTATCGCGCTAAATACTATGGATACGACGGTTATCAATCTTATGTTTAGAAAAAGCTGCCATATTGTCCTTCTTATCTTTTTCGCCAGTAATATCCCCTCCTCCCCTCAGGGCGGAAATAAGATCTCTTATCTCCGCCGCTTTCTCAAAGTCGAGCCTCTCTACCGCTTTCCACATTTCTCTTTCCAGTGAGGAAATCAGAGCTTCTCTCTCCTCAGCGGGAAGATCATAAGGAGCAAGCTCCTCAGCTACCCTTTCATAACCTTTTTCCTTGACCTCTCTTCTGCTTACCTCAGGAAGATAATCCCTTACCTCTTTAACGATGGTCTTTGGGGTTATTCCATGTTTAACATTAAACTCCATCTGCACTCTTCTTCTCCTCTCAGTTTCTGCAACCGCCCTTCTAAGAGAATCTGTGATTTCATCAGCGTATAAAATCACCTTACCTCTGACATTTCGAGCAGCTCTGCCTATCATCTGTATGAGCGATCGCTCGCTTCTTAAGAAGCCCTGTCTATCCGCATCGAGAATAGCGACCAAGGTTACCTCAGGAAGATCAAGTCCCTCTCTTAAAAGATTGACGCCCACGAGCACATCGAACTCTCCCAGTCTCAACCCCTTAAGTATTTCCGCTCTTTCTATGGTATCTATTTCCGAATGCAAGTATTTAACTCTTACTCCAAGATCTGCAAGATACGAGGCAAGATCCTCCGCCATCTTCTTAGTAAGCGTGTTAACAAGCACTCTTTCCCCTCTCTCAACGGTTCTCGAAATCTCATCGAGAAGATCATCTATCTGATTCTTGGCCGGCCTTATCTCAACTTCCGGATCGACTATTCCCGTGGGGCGAACGAGCTGCTCCACAACCTGAGAGCTTATCTCAAGCTCATAGTCTCCGGGCGTTGCTGAGACGAAAATAACCCTTTTCATATACTCCTGAAACTCCTCCCATTTAAGAGGGCGGTTATCCAAGGCGGATGGAAGTCTAAAGCCAAACTCAACGAGGGTCTCCTTCCTGGATCTATCACCGTTATACATTCCCCGGATTTGGGGAACCGTCATGTGAGACTCATCTATAAACATCAAAAAATCATCAGGGAAGAAATCAAGCAACGTTCCTGGAGACTCACCAGGTGCTCTCCCACTCAGATATCTCGAGTAATTTTCTATTCCAGGGCAGTAACCAACCTCTTTCAAAAGCTCTATATCGTACTTTGTCCTGAGCTCGAGCCTCTCAGCTTCAAGAAGCTTTCCCCTTTCTTTAAACCAGTTAACTCTTTCCTCAAGCTCCATCTCTATGAGTTTAATAGCTCTTCTTATTATATCCTCAGATGTAACGAAGTGCTTAGCAGGATATATACAAACTTTTTCTTTTTCACATATAGTTTTACCGGTTATAAGATGGAACTCGGTTATTCTATCTATTTCATCCCCAAAGAGCTCAACCCTAACCCCTACTTCCTCATAGGCAGGGTATATTTCTATAAGATCTCCTCTTACGCGAAACTTACCCCTTTCAAGAACAAGGTCGTTTCTTTCATAATATAACTCTATCAATCTCTCTATTAGTCTTCTTCTTGTAATCTTCATCCCCTTCTCCAAGCAGAATATAACTCTCTCATACTCTTTTCTCGAACCTATACCGTATATACAGGAAACCGTTGCAACTACGATTACATCATCTCTCTCGAGAAGAGCTTTAGTTGTTGAAAGCCTAAGCTTTTCTATCTCCTCGTTAATGGAAGCATCTTTTTCTATATAGGTATCGGTCTCTGGAACGTAGGCTTCCGGTTGATAGTAATCGTAATAACTGACGAAATATCTAACCGCGTTATAGGGAAAGAACTCCCTAAATTCGCTATAAAGCTGAGCGGCGAGAGTCTTATTATGAGCTATAACCAAGGTAGGTAAACCGACCCTCTCTATCACATTTGCCATTGTGAATGTCTTACCAGAACCCGTAACGCCAAGAAGCGTTTGAAATCTATAACCCTTTTTAATACCATCTACGAGTTTCTCTATCGCCTGAGGCTGATCCCCTCGTGGGGGATATGGAGCCACAAGCCTGAACTTAGCCAAGCTCAAACTCACCTCTTATCATAAAGTGAAAGAAATCTTGATATCGACCTATCATAGGTTTTCTCCACCTCAGGTGGGAAGAAACACGCAGGTAGCTCCCCATTTCTCAAGTGATACCTCAAGCACTCACAGCATATTCCCTTCTTAGAGCACGGCTCATACGTGCAGGGACAGTTCCTCAAGTTTTCCTCTCTGTTCGGACACTCTTTCACTTCCTTTCACCTCCATTAGACGGCATCAGGAAAGGAAAGGGGATCCCCTTCCTGAGGATCCCCAAAGTATCGATGCATAAAAGCCTCCAGTGTATCGATATCAGTAAAGCCCGCCTCCTAAAAGCTCCTTTTTCCTTTCCTTCACCTTCTTCATAAATCTCTCTCTATCAACGATATATCTTTCCACTATGCCTTCTCCCACCTTTTCAACCTCGTCGTAAGCGCTTACCTTAAAGGTCAATTTATACCCTTCTGCCTTTTCAAGGATGGCTTCCGCAGTAACGCTCATTCCAACAGGGGTAGCAGCAAGGTGTCTCACGTTTACATAAGTACAAACGGTAGTGAATCCCTCGGGAAGACGGTCTTTAACTGCGTTAAAGGCAGCAAGATTCATAAGATTTATAAGAGCCGGTGTACCCAGAGACTCAACGGTCGGCTGAATAAACTCGGTAGCCAAGTGTTCCTCATCCACCACTATCTGAGCTACACCCTTAAGACCTTCCTCAAGTTTTATTTCGGGCAGAGCCATGATCCTACTTCACCCCCTTTAAGCGGGCTCGGGAAAAATAGTAGGACGTTTCAATATTTCTTTCTCAACCACCCTTTCTTCTCGCTTCGCTTCCTCTTTCTTCTCTTCAAGATCCCTACCCTCAAGTATGCGATCTATGTCATCTCCCTCAAGCACTTCCCTCTCAAGAAGCGTTTTAGCAAGCCTCTCAAGCTTGTCTCGGTGTTCAATGATTATCTTCTCAGCCATGGAATAGCACTTATCTATAAGCTGTCTTATCTCCTGATCTATAGCATAAGCAACTTCCTCGCTGTAGTTTCTATCTTCCACTATATCTTTTCCTAAGAATACCTGACGATGTTTTTTGCCAAGCGTTAAAGGCCCAAGACGCTCGCTCATACCATATTCACAAATCATTTCTCTCGCTATCGCAGTAGCTCTCTCCAAATCGTTTTGAGCGCCAGTGGTTATGTCCCCGAAAACGACTTTCTCAGCAACCCTTCCTCCCAAAAGAACTGCTATCTTATTCAGCAGCTCAGTCTTGGTAGTCAGATACCTATCCTCTGTAGGTAATTGCAATGTATAGCCCAAAGCTGCATGTCCCCTCGGAATTATCGATATTCTGTGGACAGGATCCGCTCCAGGAAGCATCTTAGCAACGAGAGCATGCCCTGCCTCATGATAGGCTATTACCTTCTTTTCCTTTTCACTTATCAAGCGAGACCTGCGC
Source organism: Synergistota bacterium (assembly GCA_021159885.1). Classification (NCBI taxonomy): domain Bacteria; kingdom Thermotogati; phylum Synergistota; species Synergistota bacterium. Next base: position 24,272 of record JAGHDO010000074.1, read on the forward strand.
TCCGGACCAGCAAGAACCCTATCTATGGCCTCCTCAAATTCCTGCATAGTTATCTTATCCTTATTCCTGCGCGCCGCTAAAAGAGCCGCCTCATTTACGAGATTTGCCAAGTCAGCTCCAACGAATCCAGGTGTCCTTCTCGCTATAACCTTAAGATCTACATCTGGGGCGAGGGGTTTACCTCGAGCGTGAACTTTAAGTATCTCCTCTCTCCCTCTGAGGTCTGGTTTATCAACAACTATATGTCTGTCAAATCTTCCAGGCCTTAAGAGAGCAGGATCCAGTATATCAGGCCTATTCGTCGCTGCTATAAGTATTATTCCCTGATTCACATCAAAGCCATCCATTTCCACAAGAAGCTGGTTCAACGTCTGTTCCCTCTCATCATGCCCTCCACCTAAGCCAGCACCACGATGCCTACCAACAGCATCTATCTCATCGATAAAAACTATACACGGAGCATGTCTTCTTGCCTGCTCAAAGAGATCCCTAACTCTTGCAGCTCCAACACCAACGAACATTTCCACAAAGTCGGAACCGCTTATACAGAAAAATGGAACATCAGCTTCACCAGCAACAGCTCTCGCAAGAAGGGTCTTACCGGTTCCCGGGGGACCCAGAAGAAGAACTCCCTTGGGTATCCTTGCGCCCATTCTCTGATATTTCTTAGGGTTTTTAAGAAAGTCTATAACTTCCAATAGCTCCTCCTTTGCCTCATCCGCACCAGCTACATCTTTAAAGGTAACCCTCGGTCTATTATCAAGAAAAAGCTTGGCCCTGCTCTTGCCAAATGACATTACTTTGCCTCCGCCACCCTGCATGTGATAGAGAATAAATATCCACGCTCCTATAAGGAGAAGAGTCGGAAAGAGAGAAGAGAAGAACTGTGCCCACCAAGGCGTCTTAACGGGGGGCTCTACCTCTACCTTAATCCCCTTTTTCGCAAGCATCTGAGGGAGAGAAGGATCATTAACGACGTTAACGGTAAATACAGTTCCATCCTTCATAACACCTTTTACGATATTTTCCTTTATAACGACCTCTTTTATCTCCCCTTTATCAATCGCATTGAGAAAGCCGCTAAAACTCAACTTCTTAGCTATTTTGGTTCCTTCCTGAGGTGAAAAAAAGGTGTTAACCATCGAGATAACCAATACTATTAAAATTAAATACAAACCCAGATTCCTTAAAAGCCTATTCATCATCTATTTTCTACACACCTCCTCAAATGAATTATACCACATTCTTACTTTTTATACGCTTCCGACTTCAAAACACATATATCTGGAAGGTTCCTATATCTCTCTGCAAAATCCAATCCATACCCTACAACGAACTCAGGAGCTATATTGAAGCCAATATACGCAACCGGAACATCTATCTTACGCCTTGCAGGCTTATTAAGCAAGGTACACACCTGAAGGCTCGCGGGATTTCGCGAAGCAAGGATACCAAGAAGGTAGTGAAGCGTGAGCCCAGAATCTATGATGTCTTCCACAACGAGAACATGTCTACCCCTTATATCCATATCAAGATCTTTCACTATCTTCACTATTCCACTCGTCTCGGTTGAAGAACCGTAGCTTGAGACCGCCATGAAATCCACGACCACATGAAAAGGAATATTTTTCAGAAGATCGGACATAAACATAATTGCGCCCTTTAAAACGCCTATGAATACAGGCTCCTTTCCTTCATAATCCTCCGTGATAGCTTCGGCAAGTTCCTTTATTCTCCTTTGAATCTCATCGGAAGATATCAGAACTCTGTCTATAGCTGATCTCATTTCCATCCCTCCCTCTCGTAAACTAAATGAAGTACAACCCGCGTAGACGGCTCAACCTTCCCCTTCTCAGAAAGCCTTACTCCTCCCACCCAGATTATATCCCCTTCCGAATCAATAATGATAGGCACCTTATCCCTCTCTTCTAAGGGAACACCAGCCTCTGCCAAGAGTTTCTTAAGCTTTTTGCTTCCCCTCATTCCAAGCGGTTGGATTCTATCTCCCGCCCTTCTATTTCTTACAAAAAGGGGGAGCTTAACCTTTTCAGCATCTATAAAAGCTTCCCTCTCACTGGAAGGTCTTCTAAAAAAAGAAACATATTCTGCGACTATTTCCCCCGAGGGAATCTCAGTTATACCTGGAATTTTAAGCTTCTGAAACCAGTCTCTATCCTTAATAGATTTTCTTCTTAAAAAAACACACATCTTTTCCTTCCCATATTCTATTCTTATCCCCTTAGGAAGATCATAAGCTCCTTTACCCCTGTCCCAAACCGCATCGAGATCTTCCTTAGAAAAACCATATAGGCTTCCCTTAAGCCTTCGAATCGCCTCTCTCAGAACCTCAAGAAAGAGAAAGTGATCCTTCCTCAAAGCTTCTACTTTAAAGCAGTAAGAGCCATCACCCCGCAAAGCAACCCGCTCAAAAAACTCCTCTACCGTTCTATCAACAAAATCCCTCTCAAGCCACATTAACTCAGCAAGCCTGAATATGGCTTTTTTAACGGAAGGATTATATTCACTCAAAATCGGAAGAAGAACGTGCCTTATCTTGTTTCTGAGATAATGGGTATCATAATTCGTTATGTCCACTCTGTAGGAAAGCCCTTTCTGACGAACGTAGCTCTCTATCTCAGAGCGCCAAACCTTAATAATGGGTCTGACATAGGGAAAAGCATCGGGACGCATACCGCAGATACCTTTTGGTCCGGTTCCCCTCAAGATTCTCATCAAGACGGTTTCAACCTGATCATCAGCGTTATGAGCGAGGGCTATCTTATCAGCTCTTAGGGCTCTCAAGCAGCGGTTAAAGAAGGCATATCTAACCCTTCTTGCAGATTCCTCAAGGGACTCTCCCTTTTCTAAGAGCCTCGCGTCGTTTCTGCTTACAGTACAACCCAAACCATATTTAAGAGCCAGACGCTGAACAAACAGGGAATCCTCGTAGGAATCCTCCCCTCTGATCATGTGATCGAGGTGAACGACATGGAGGTAAATATCATAAACGGGGGACAGCTCAACCAGCACATCGAGCAAAACTACGGAATCTATTCCTCCAGAGACACCAACTAAAACCCTATCTCCCCTTTTAAAAAGCCCATACTCCTCTATTGTTTGTTTTACCTTTTCTATTAACATTCACACATAAATAAAAAATGGTGGCGGTGCAGGGGCTCGAACCCTGGACCCTACGGGTATGAACCGTATGCTCTCGCCAGCTGAGCTACACCGCCACTTAATAAAAATGGTTGCGGGGGCGGGACTCGAACCCGCGACCTTCGGGTTATGAGCCCGACGAGCTACCTTCTGCTCCACCCCGCGTTCCCGCTTAGTATTATATTGAGCTTACCCCAAAAAGTCAAGTTTTGCATAAATCAAGATGGTAGATAAATACTGATAAAATAAGCTTATCCAGAAGCAAAAGGAGGGTATAAAGCATGAACTGGTTTTTCTGGGCTTTCTTAGCGATGGTGTGCTGGGGATTGGGGCCTATCTTCGCCAAGCTGGGGTTAGCGAAAAGCGATCCTTTTAGCGCCCTTTTGGCTCGAACCTTAGGAGTTCTCATCACTCTTGGGATATGGGGAGCGATTACCTCATCCTTAACGAGCGTTAAAAGCTTAGATGCGAGAACATGGACTCTCCTAATAGCTGAGGGAATAGCAGCATCCGTTATAGGTCATTTCGCTTATTTTAAGGCACTGCAAGCCGGTAAGGTATCTCTCGTGGTCCCTATAGTTTCCTCATATCCATTAGTGGCAGTGATCCTCTCGATGCTTTTACTCAGTGAAAGGATTACCCTTACCCGAGGAATAGGAATGGGGCTGATAATACTTGGCGTGCTTTTAATAAAGAGAGGCTAAATATCAACTCCAAGGAATCTCCTAGCTATAATTCCTATTATAAAAGAAAGACCTGCAACGGAAAAGCTCAGTATGCTCATTTCAAGAAAGAGCCCCTTAAACGATTTTTCCTTGACCACAGACACGAAGAAGGTAAAAATCGCTATTATCACAAGTGCACTTAAAAGCGAAAACGCTAAGGCGATAAATATGCTAAATGTAAAGAAAGGAACAACGAGAAAGAAAACCGCAAGCATATAAGCTATTCCAGTATAAAACGCAGCGCTAAGAGGACTTTTACCTTCTTTAGATTCGGATTTCTGCGAAAGATATTCCGAAACGGACATAGAAAGCGCAGCAGCTATTCCCGTTATCATGGCAGCTATTCCCACTATACTCGAGTTCCGAAAGGCAAAGGTCATTCCCGCTATCGCACCAGTAAGTTCAACTATAGCGTCACTTACTCCCAATATCATTGAGCTTATGTACTTAAGCCTGTTTTCATCTATCATTTTCACCAGCGTTCTTTCGTGTCTTTTCTCATCCTCAAGCACTTCTTTGGCACTGGGTATAGCATCGAGAATTCTCTCATAATGTTCCTCTGCTTTCTCTTCCGCCTTTTCCATCATTTTAATAACGAAGGTCAAACCTAAAACCTTCTCTATCAGGATATACTTGAATATCTCCCAGCGGGACGGCTTAAGATCTCTCCCCGTGTATTCCTTCCACTTCTCATAGTGCTTCAGCTCATCGCGAGCTATGTTCTCAAGGATCCTCTTGTTAGCTCCTTTAAGTCTTTGAGCTATGCTCATGTAAACCGCGTACTGTGTTATCTCGCTCCTCTGCAGATCGAGAACTACACTTTTTAAATCCCTATCCATCAAAGCTTACCCCCTCTTTTAATCTCTATAGATAGGCTAAAACAGTCAGCCAGCATAGTCAAGCTCAGACAATAAACTTCTTTAAAGATTTAGCTTTTCAAGCAAGGGTAAAAGATATAAAATGGAAACGGAGGTGAAAAATCTTGATTAATTTATTACTTATCTCGGTGCTGCTTGTGTTAATCCACGTGGCGACGGCGTTTGCTACTCCCCTTAAGATACCTTTCATCAAAAATATCGGACAGCTTCCTCAAAACATCTCTTACTATGCCACGACTTTCTCCGAAAACGCGGTATATATCATGAAAAACGGGGAAATAGTCTATTCCCTGCCTAACGGAAAGTTCTTAATAGAACGCTTTGGTAACCTCCCAAGTAGTGTTATATGCGAACCATCTTCCACACGCGTCAGCTACTTCGTGGGAAAAGATCCGCGAAAATGGTATAGGAATATACCAACTTTCAAGAGTATCACTCTAAAAAACACCTATCCAGGAGTAAACCTGACTCTCGTAGCATATGATAAAAAGATCGAAAAGATCTTCACCGTTCTGCCAGGAAGTTCTCCAAACGTTATAAGCATTGAGTTTAAAGGAACTAATAAGCTGAAATTAGATTCAAAAGGAAATCTATGCATATCAAAAGATGTCTATTTCAGCAAGCCCATCGCTTATCAGATCTTAAGGGGAAAAAGAAGAGAAATAGCGATCTCTTACAGGCTTATATCGAAAAACCGTTATGGATTTAAAGTCGGAAATTATAATACGAATCTTCCGCTTTACATCGATCCTGTTCTAACGGTGAGATATCTGGGAGGAAGCAAAGGAGACAATACCTGGACGGAAAGCTTTGTCCTCAAGACGAGTTCTTCTGGAATATATATAGCAGGATATACCATATCAACTGGATTACCTGCTTCAGACGAGAGACCATATAACCCGCTTGGCAGAAGATACGGATTTATAGCCAAGCTAGGTCCGGATTTAAAGAGCATAGAGAAAAGTATATATGTGGGAGGTTCAGGCGATGATCGAATACGCGATTTACTGATAACTTCCTCGGGAGAGATATATGTCACGGGTGATACAAACTCCGTTGATTTTCCAAACGCTGTGAACCATATTTCCCAAAACTTCGATGCTTTCGTAGCCAAGATATCGCCAGACTTAGGCGGAGTGGAAAAGAGCATATACATCGGAGGGTATGTCGACGATATCGCGTATGGAATAGCTCTCTCACCCTCCGGAGATATCTATATAGCGGGAGAGTCATGCTCACAGAATCTACCAAACGCCTCAAATCACCTTCACGGAGTTAATTACGATGGATTTGTAGCTGAGATAGACGCTGACCTAAGTCAGATTAAAAAATCTATATTTGTGGGAGGAACAGGCAGTGATAGTGCCCTCGATATAACGATTGATTCGCATGGAAACATATATATAACCGGAGGAACTAATTCAAACGATTTTCCAAATTCGATAAACGAATACAAAGGAGGAGAAGCCGACGTTTTTATCGCCAATCTAAACCTCGACTTAACGGAAATAAATAAAACGATATATATCGGAGGAAGTGGAGAAGATATAGCCAGGAGCATTGAGATAAGCCATGATGGAAACATATACATAGCTGGAAGAACATCTTCTCACGATTTTCAAGGAGCTTTAAACGAATACTTCGGTGGAGACATGGATAGCTTCATAGCCGAGATATCCCCTGATCTTAGCGAAGTAGAAAAAGCACTTTACATAGGAGGAAGCGATTACGATGAAGCTCATCTTCTATACCAGGATGAAAGCTCTCAAAGGATACTAATTGGAGGGGAAACCGGATCTCAAGATTTTGAAAAGACGGTGAACTCATATTCAGGAAAAGGGGACGGATTCATTGCAATAATAGCACCAGATTTAAGTAAAATTGAAAAAAGCCTCTATTTCGGGGGAAGCGACTATGATGAGGTTAACGGCATTCTCGCTATGGCTGATGGAACGATACTCATATCTGGAACGACATCCTCAAGCGATATACCGAAGTCCTTAAACAGCTTTCAATGCGGGGAAAACAAAGCCTTTATTGCCACGATTTCCTCTGACCTAAGTGAGATAAGGAGCAGTTTCTATTTCGGAGGATATGGATGGGATGAAATTTACGCGCTAAAACCCTCGCCTTCCGGTGAAATATATGTCGCTGGGAAAACAGACTCTCTTGAGTTTAGCTCAGTGGCGGAAAACGCCCTTCACAACATGGAAGACGCCTTTATAGCAAAGCTTTCCTCCGATCTAAAAGAGGTTAAGGCAATGATATACATAGGAGGAAACAGCCACGACTACGCCTTAGCCCTATCATTCTCACCCTCGGGAGATATATACATAGCTGGGCACACTACTTCGAACGATCTTCCTAACGCGACCGGTGAGTTTAAGGGATACTCAAAGGGATTCGTAGCAAGGGTATCTCCGGATCTCGACGATGTGAAAAAGACAATATACATCGGAGGAAGCGCTTATGATGATGTGATCTCAATGGATATCTCCAACGATGGGTTCATATATGTAACCGGATACACATACTCAAGAGATCTCCCAAACGCATCAAATGAGCTGTTTGGAACCCAAGACGCTTTCGTAGCTAAAATTCCCCCTGATTTGAGCGAGATAGAACGAAGCATATATGTGGGAGGGAGCGAAGCAGACATAGGGACAGATCTTAAGATATCATCGAAGGGAGATATCTATATCTGCGGGCAAACGCTCTCTAACGATCTCTACAAAGCCTCTAACTCCAACCACGGTTTCTGGGATGCCTTCGTGGCTAAAATTTCTTCAGATCTCGCCGAGATAAAAGGAACCATATATGTTGGTGGAAGCAGTATAGATTCATCCCTCTCCATTCAGATCGCCGAAAATGGAAATATATATATAGCGGGAACGACCTACTCAGAAGACCTGTCAGGTAGCTTGAATGAAAAATCCGGTGAGGGAGATGCTTTTGTCGCACAGTTAGACGATAATTTAACGAAGGTTGAAAAGAGCCTATACATAGGCGGAGAAAAGAACGATATAGGAACGAAACTCTCGGTTCTCCCCGATGGAATTTATATATGCGGTTATAGCTCCTCCGAAAGGATACCCGGCTTTGTAAACGAAAACTCAGGAGAAATAGATAGTTTTCTGGCAAAGATAGACGACACCCTGAACGGAATTGAAATGGGATCATTTTTCGGGGGCAAGAATAGCGACATCGCACGAGCGCTTTATGTGAAATCCGACGACGACATAACGGTTGCAGGTTATACCTTTTCGACTGATCTTCCGGAAGCTGTAAACTCAAACTCGGGAGGAGAGGACGCATTCGTAGCGAGAATAAGCCTTGAGGGCGGAAGAAAATCGGGTGGAGGATGTTCTGCCACCAGAAAGCCCCAAAAGAATCTCTTATTCCCGATTATATACATCTTCCCGCTCTTATTGATTCTCTTAAGATGCCTTGACAAAAGAAAGATCGTATGATAGATTATAAGCGTTAATTATTCTAATTTATCGAGCTAAATCGATAGTTAAACAAAATGAAGCTGATTAAACCTAAAGGTTGTAAGGATTATCTTCCATCAGAAGCGAAAAGATTAAGAGAAATAGAGAAAAAGCTTTCCTCCCTCTTTGAAAGCTGGGGATATGAAGAAGTTATACCTCCAAGTTTTGAGTATTATGAGTTTCTCACCGAGGGATTAGGCAGAGATTACAAAAAAAGCGTCTACAAGCTAATAGATAGAGAGGGAGAAATTCTTTCCTTGAGACCTGAGCTTACTAAACCAACCGGAAGAATAGCCCTGACACATCTTTCAAGAGAGCCTTATCCCATAAAGGTATACTATAGAGGCATGGTTTTCTCACGGGAAGAGCCGATGGAATTTCCACAAATAGGCGTTGAGGTCTTCGGAGATTCCTCAATATGTGCAGACATAGAGGTTCTTAATATAGCGATAGAAAGCATGAAAGCCATAGGAATAGAAAGACCAATAGTAGATCTAAATCACGCTAACCTAATAAATGAAATATTAAACTCATTAACCGAAGATGAAGAATACAGAGAACTTCTGATAGCCTCTCTCGCTTCCAAAAATCTCGTGCTTTATAGAGAACTCATAGCGTTTATGAATATACCGGAGGATCAGAGAAGGTTTCTCGCTAAGCTTCCGCTAATTAGGGGAAAAAGAGAAATCTTAGAGAGGATCCATATACCCTTTGACTCACCAGCTATAGAAAATGCTCTTGGTGAGCTGAAGGAGATCACAGAAAATATAGAGTTTGAGGAAGTAATAATCGATCTGGGTATGGTAAGAAAATTCGACTATTATACCGGTATTATATTTGAGCTTAGTAATCCCCTTGAAGGAAAGGTATTTGGTGGAGGAGGAAGGTATGATAGGCTTTTCGGCATACCCGCGGTGGGCTTCGCTTTATCTCTTAGAACTCTCCCCTCTCCTATCGAGGACGGAAGGATTGATCTTCTAATAAAGATAACAGAGATAAGAAGAGATCTTAAAGAAGCGCTGAGAATAGCAAAAGCGGTAAGAGATAGAGGTTTTAAGGTATTAGTTATCCCTCCAAATGCCGATGAACAGCTCTTTCTGAAAAGAAAAAGACCTAACACCTTTTTAAAGCTGGAAGGGGAAGATATAGATGAAAGCAAACTTATCGATAGCCTTACCGACGGGAAGGCTTCTAAGGAAGATAATAGAGCTTTTTAACAAGATGGGAATGTTTAACGAGCCTTATGAGAGATTTTCCAAAAGCAGAAAGCTCATCATAGAGCTGAACGGATTTAAGTTTATCCTAGCAAAGCCATTTGATATACCGGTTTATGTTTCAAGAAGGGCAGCCGACCTTGGAATAGTTGGAAACGACGTAATCTGGGAGAGGAACGAGGAAGTTTACGAAATAGCTGATCTCGGAATAGGAAGATGCGAACTCGTAATAGCCTCCCCCCGCTCAAGCGGATTATCTTTTAAAAAAGAGCTCCTTTGGGGGAAAAGACTCGGGACCAAGTATCCTAAAATAGCAGAAGACTTTTTGAGTTATCAGGGTATCCAAATGGATATCGTTAAGCTCTATGGTTCTGTGGAACTCGCACCCCTCGTAAATCTGGTAGATGTTATTCTCGATCTTAAGGAAACGGGACGGACATTAAGAGAAAATGACCTTGTGATCATAAAAAGCGTTGCGCAGGTGAGTGCGAGACTGATAGTGAATCCCGTCTGCTATAAAACGAGAACAGACGAGATTCTTGAATTAGCGTCGATTTTAGAGGAGGGTGATAGGTCTTGAAAATCATAAGAGGGATCGAGGAAGCACTTAAGTTCATCGAGGAAATCGCCTCCGCGAGGGAACCTACCCATGGCGAGATAGAGGAAAGAGTAAAGGAGTTAATAGAGAAGGTTAAGCTCCTTGGAGACAAGGCTATTTTAGAAGACATAGAAAAGTTTCAAGGCGCTAAGCTGAGCGAGAGGGATATCATGGTAAGCGAAAAAGATATAAATGAATCAGCCAAGCTCGTTCCAACCGAGATAAAAAAAGCTATTAAGATAGCGATAGAAAGAATTTCCAAGTTTCACGAAAGGCAAAAGCCCCAATCCTGGGTGATGGAAGAGGAAAACGGAAACATCCTGGGACAAAAGGTCGTACCGATTGAAAACGTTGGTATCTACGTTCCGGGAGGAAGAGCTCCATATCCATCATCTCTGCTGATGGCCGCCGTTCCGGCCAAGATAGCCGGCGTCAAGAGGATTATAGTTTGCACACCTCCCTCATCTGACGGAAGCGTATCTCCTAGCATTCTCTTCTCCGCGAGAGAGCTCGGAATAAGTGAGATCTACAGAGCAGGAGGAGCCACGGCGATAGCGGCAATGGCACTTGGGACGGAAACTATCCCCAAGGTAGACAAAATAGTGGGACCCGGGAATATTTACGTAACTTCAGCGAAAAAGCTACTTATGGGAGAAGTAGGAATAGACTCCTTAGCCGGGCCGAGCGAGATATGCGTTCTCGCAGATGAGGAAGCAAATCCCTCATGGGTGGCAGCAGACTTAATCTCTCAGGCTGAGCATGATCCTCTATCCTCCTCAATTCTAATAACTGATTCAAACAAGCTTGCAGAAAGCGTGCACTGTATGATCTATCACTTAATAGAGGATCTTCCACGCAGGGAAATAGTAGAAGAGGCTTTGGGAACCTATGGGGGTATAGTAATCGTCCATAACATCGAAGATGGTATAAAGGTGGTAAACGCCATAGCACCTGAGCACCTCGAAATACAGGTCAAAGACGCTTTCTCGATACTGCCCAAGATTAAAAACGCGGGAACCATCTTTCTTGGAAATTACACTTCTGAAGTTATAGGAGACTACGTAGGAGGACCTAACCATATACTTCCTACTTCTGGAACTGCAAGATTCTCCTCTACACTATGCGTCGGGGATTTCACAAAGGTTATTAACTTTCTCTCCTTATCCGAAAGGGGTTTTGAGGAGCTATCGATGCCAGCTGTAATCCTCGCGGAAGCTGAGAAACTTCAAGGACATGCCTTATCCATAAAGATCAGGAAGGAAAGCAAAGGCGCAAAAGGGGAGGGACCACGATGGACGGGACACTGAGGCTTAATCTAAATGAGAATCCCTTCAATCCACTGGCTTCCTTTAAAGAAGAGCTAAAAGAACGCCTCTTAAAAGTAAACATTAACAGATATCCAGATCCAGAATACTCCCGATTAAAAAGAGCACTGGCTAACAAGTTCTCAATAAGCGAGAGGAACTTAACCATTGGAAACGGTTCCGATGAACTTATTCTCTATATATTCATCGCCTTTGGAAGAGAAGGCCTTCCAGTTGTCATACCTCACCCAACTTTTACTATGTATGAAACATTAGCTCCTCTTTTTAAGCTCAAAGTAATAAAGATTCCCCTCGTGGAGGAAACATGGGATCTTCCTATGAAAGAGATGAAGAAAGCTACCGCAGAAGGAGCAATTCTATTTTTAGCATATCCCAATAATCCAACCGGAAACCTATGGGAGGAGAAAAAGATAGAAAATCTCGTTGAAGCAAACCCAGGTATAACCATAATCGATGAAGCTTACTACGAGTTCTCCGGAAGAAGTTTGCTAAAGCTTCTTGAGAGGTTTAGCAACGTTATAATATTAAGAACCTTTTCAAAAGCATTCGGAATAGCAGGAGCGAGAGTAGGATATGCCATTTCGAATGAAAGCCTGATCTCAAGGCTTGAAGAAGTGAGACTTCCTTTCAACTTAAGTGCATTTTCAGAGGAAATCGCCCTTTTTCTCCTTGAGAAAGAAGAATGGGTTAAATCATGCATAGAGCACATCATTCAGGCAAGAGAGTGGCTTTATAACAAACTTCTCAATTCATCTCTATTGAAGGTATACCCATCGCAGGCAAACTTTTTACTATGTAAAATCCTCAGAAGCGATTTAAATATCGTTGAGCTTCTTGAGAAAAGAAACATAAAGATAAGAAAGCCAGATATAAGTGGAAACTATATCAGAATAAGCATAGGGAAAGGAGAGGAGGTTGAAAGGCTCTGGCTTTCATTGAAAGAGCTACAGGAGAAACTCACATAAGGGTAAACCTTAACATTAACGGAAGCGGACATGCGAAGATTAAAACGCCTATAGGGTTTCTTAACCACCTTCTAACCTCCCTATCCTTCCACGCTAAGTTCGACCTCGATATAGAAGCACAAGGGGATACAGAAGTTGACAACCACCACACGGTAGAGGACATAGGAATAGCGCTTGGAAAAGCTTTTCACGAAGAGCTTGGAGACAGGACCCAAATAAGGCGCTTTGGCTTTTTCCTAATGGTCATGGATGACGCTCTTGTAGAAGTAGCTCTTGACTTAGCGGAAAGAGCCTTTCTTCACTTTGAAGTTAACTTCGAAAGGGATAAGATCGGAGAGCTTGAAACTGAACTTATAGAGGAATTCTGGCGAGCTTTCGTCTCTAACTCATTTATAACGCTACATATCTCAAAGCGTAGAGGGAAAAACGCACATCATATAGCGGAGGCGATCTTCAAGGGAGTCGGAAGGGCGCTGAGAATGGCTCTCGAGAGAGATGAAGGGATTCCCTCAACGAAAGGAGCGATGAAGGTTTGATAGGAGTGATAGACTACGGAGCTGGAAATTTAAGAAGTCTTGCAAATGCGCTAAAGTTTCTCGAGAAGAAATTCAGGATACTTAACGTACCGGAAACGAAAGGCATATCCGTTTTGATTTTGCCCGGGGTAGGGGCGTTCGGAAGCGCGATGGAAAAGCTAAAGAAGGGAGGTTGGGTTGATCTCATCAAAGAATGGGCTGGAAACAAACCGTTATTGGGGATATGCTTAGGAATGCAGTTATTTTTTGATGAAAGCGAGGAAGAGGGAACGCACGCCGGCTTGGGAATTCTAAAGGGAAATGTTAGGAAACTTCCGGTGAAAGGATTATCGCTCCCTCATATGGGATGGAACGAGGTATCGTTAAAGCGCGAGAGCCCACTGCTTGAGGGTTTTCCCTTTCCCAAATACTTCTATTTCGCGCACTCATATTGCGTTCTTCCCGAGGAAAGCGAGGTAATAATAGGAGAAACCGAATACGGCGTGATATTCCCTTCTATAGTCGGAAGGGAAAACCTCTTGGGATTTCAATTTCATCCTGAAAAATCAGGAAACTGGGGATTAAGACTTATTGAAATCGCCTTAAAGAGGCTTGAGGAAAGATGCTGATAATACCGGCGATAGATCTAAAGGAAGGCTCATGTGTCAGGCTATATAAGGGGCTCTTTAACAGAGAGCTTTTTAAAAGAGATCCTATCGAAGTAGCAGAACGCTTTAAAGAAGCGGGAGCGAAAAGACTCCACATCGTAGATCTGGATGGAGCTAAGATCGGCCACCCTGTGAACCTTGAATTAGCTCTTAAAATCAAGAAAATCACAGAGTTAGAGATAGAATTCGGAGGAGGAATAAGAGATATACCTACCCTGAAAGAAATGCTCAAAACAGATATAGATTACATTATAATAGGTACCTTAGCGCTGTCTAATGAGATAGAGAAACTGGTAGAGGAAAGAGAAGGAATAATAGTATCTATAGATATAGACCAGAACGGCTTTGTTAAAAGCCACGGATGGGAAAAAAGAAGCAACTTCAAGGGATGGGAGCTAATGAAGAGGCTCCAGGAAATAGGATTCAATGATTTCATAATCACTCTAACCCACAGAGATGGAACGCTCGAGGGAATTGAAGAAAACCTCCTGAAAGAATTCAGTAGAGGTCCGAAAACGAGGATCATATTCGCAGGAGGCGTATCTACCCCGAGAGATATAGAAATTTTAAAAAAATCAGGCGCTTACGGGGTAATCATAGGAAGAGCGTTTTATGAGAGGAAATTACCCCTTGAGGTGATTAGAGATGCTTGCTAAAAGAATAATTCCCTGCCTCGATGTTAAAGGCGGAAGAGTGGTAAAAGGCATAAACTTCATTAACCTAAGGGACGCAGGAGACCCGGTAGAGTTAGCCAAGGTTTATAACGATGAAGGAGCAGATGAGCTGGTCTTTCTGGACATAACTGCCTCAATTGAAGGCAGAGAAACGATGCTCAGGGTTATAGAAAGAGTTTCCGAAAAACTTTTTATACCACTAACCGTTGGCGGAGGAATAAGATGCATAGAAGATGTTAGAAATGCCCTTCTCGCAGGAGCAGACAAAGTTTCTATAAATACCGCTGCAGTTTTGAACCCGGGTATAATAACTGAATCCGCCGTTCTATTCGGAAGACAGTGTACGGTGGTAGCTATAGATGCCAAAAAGACCGGCAAAACCGAAAGCGGATGGGAAGTCTTCATAAAAAGTGGAACACAGCCAACCGGAATAGATGCAGTAGAATGGGCTAAAAAAGTGGAAAGCCTGGGAGCCGGAGAGATACTTCTAACGAGCATGGATAGAGATGGAACTGAGGACGGCTACGACTTATCATTAACGCGCGCTATATCCGAAAGCGTTTCTATACCCGTGATAGCCTCTGGCGGAGCGGGGAAAAAGGAAGATTTCGTAAGGGTATTTTCAGATGGAAAGGCTGACGCCGCACTCGCCGCCACCCTGTTCCACTATGGGAAAATAAGAATTAAAAAACTCAAGTTATTCTTAAGGGAAAGCGGAATCAACGTTCGCCTTTAAGAGCCATTAAGGCTATTCCCAGAACTCCCGCCTCCTCATGAAGAGATGAAAATTTAATCTTAAAAGATCCTCTGAAGCTTGGCATGACTTTAGAATTAACTCTATCCTGAAGATCACAGAGAATTTCCCTCCACCCTTTAGACAGTCCTCCTCCGAAAACTATGAGCTTCGGGTTAAAGATATGAACAAAGCTTATAAGAGCACGCTCAAGATACTTCACGGCTTTTTCTACAACCTTTAGTGCTCCTAAATCCCCCTTACGATAAAGACGCAAAATCTCAATGGGAGTTCTCTGCTTCTCACTTAACCCCTCATCCTCAGCAAGCTTAGCTATACCGCTTGCCGAAGCGTAAGTTTCTAAACATCCTATATTTCCACATCCACAGACGGGACCCCTCTCACCAACGAGAATGTGTCCGAGTTCCGCTCCTATCCCCATGCTACCTCGCACAAATCTACCTCCTGAGAAGACCGCTCCACCAACACCCGTACCAAGAGTTAAAAGTATAAAATCATCCACCCCCTGAGCACACCCCACCTCTTTCTCCCCAAATGCAAAAGCGTTAGCATCGTTATCCACTGTTATTCTCATCCCAAGCTTTTCCCCAAGAACCTTTTTAAGTTCGACCATCTTCCAGGAAGGAAAGTTTGGAGAAAATATAACGGTGCCGTCAGCGGTAACGCTACCTGGCGAGGCTACTCCTATGCAATCGATAGGATGAGCCTTCTTCATCTCCCTAACCTGAAAAACTATAGCGCCGATAACATCACCAAATTCTCTTCCTTCAGGAGTTCTAACTTTCCTGAAATCCCTCAATTTCCCATTCTCGCAAACCACCCCGAACTTTATAAAGCTTCCACCAAGATCAACCCCTATGGCACATTTCATAATTTTTCACCTCCATTTATTTAAAACAGGGTAAAGAGGTGATATAATAGAGCAAAAAAGGAGGAAGAGATGTCAATGAACTTAAGCTTCAATGAACATGGATTGATACCAGTTATCACCCAAGATTATAAAACAAAAGAGGTGCTCATGCTCGCCTACATGAATGAAGAAGCGCTGAAGAAGACGCTCGAAACTGGGTATGCTCATTACTGGAGCAGGTCAAGAAAAAGGATTTGGAGAAAGGGAGAAACCTCGGGGAATACCCAAAAAGTCGTAAGAATTAGATATGACTGCGACGCTGATGCTCTGCTCTTAGAAGTGGAGCAAAAAGGAGTAGCATGCCATACTGGAAACTACTCATGCTTTTATAGGGTGATGTACGAGTCCGATGACGCTTCAGCCTCCGTATCCGCATTTATACTTGAGGAAATATACAAAGTCATAAAGGAACGGATTGAAGAGCTACCTGAAGGATCATACACTGCTTCTTTGATCAAAAAGGGAGAAGATGCAATTATTCGCAAGATTGGAGAAGAAGCTGTTGAAGTAATTCTGGCATTTAAGAATAAAAATAATAACGAGCTTATTGCAGAAAGTGCAGATTTATTGTATCATTTACTTGTAATTTTAGCTTATGAGGGGGTGAGGTTAAGTGAGGTCTGGAAGGAACTCAAAAAGAGGAGGAAGACCACGCAAGAAAAGGAGCTTAAAGGGAAACTGGGAAAAGTGGAGAAATGAGTTTACCGATCAGCTATGTGAGGCTCTTTTGTGTCTTGAAACGATAGAGGAATGCTATGCTTTTTTGGAGGACATAGCTACCATAGCGGAAATCAAAGCTCTTGCGCAGAGACTTGAAGTAGCTAAGTTACTCGCCGAGGGGTATACCTATGCAAAGGTAGCTGAGGAAACAGGTGCAAGTTCTGCAACTATAAGCAGAGTAAAAAGAGCCTTGGAATACGGAGCAGGAGGATACGCTTTGGTAATTGAAAGACTCAAGAAGAAAGATAAAGAAGGTGATAAAGAAGAAGAGGTTTCCTAAAGCCATTATATTTGATATCGATGGGACGCTGCTTGACGTAAGACCTTCCTTTTACTCAACGATAATCAAGGCCTCCGAAACGTGGTGGAAGCTTATTGAAAAAAAAGTCCCTCCATTTGAGCCAGATTTAAGTCTAATAGAGGAATTCAAGAGATTTCCTGGGTTTAATGACGACTGGGAAGTTGCTATTTCTATTATCCTCATTCAGAAATGGCTTTTGCGTGAGAGTTCCTCTTTTCGAATTCGCTCTCCACATAAGATGCTTCAGTTTCTTAATCCGCATGGCTTGGGAAACCTGGAGGAAAAAATAGGAAAACTTATCCCAGAGGATAAAAAGAAAGAAATAAAAAAGTTATGTATGGAGATCTATGCTGGAAAGGAATGCGAATCAATATATGGCTTTAAACCATCTCTATGGAAGGAAGAAGGGCTATGGAAAAAGGAGAAACCACTTATTGATCTATCTAATATAAAAAAGCGCTTTAAAATAGCCATATATACCGGGAGAAATTTAAAAGAAACCTCATTGGCGCTTAACATTCTTAAGTTAAACTTAAGCAGAGAGCATATAATAACCTCAGATGATTTTAGAAAACCGGATCCTCGGGGTTTATTCAAGTTAGTCTATAAACTCAAGATAGACCACGCTACCTTTGTGGGAGATTCTGAAGACGATAGAATAAGCGTATTAAACTACAGAAGTCTTTTTCGCTATCCTTTGATTGATTTCGTTAACATTAAAGACATTATCGAGACAAGGCTCTCCTCACCGCAGAGAGAATTACCTCCCTCGGAACCGCTCCCCGGAACTCGGCTGATTTCCTTCCTTGCTGATCAAAGATGATAGTATACGGAACTGCAAGCACCCCATAGGTATTAAAGTCGCAGGTCTATCCACCGAGGATATAGAGGGAAAGAGCTCTACCCCAACGGTAATGCTTGAGATACTCGCATTTATAGCGGGCCTATCCTCTATATTTATAGCCTTAGGTTATAGCGCCGGTGCTCTCG
>JAGHDO010000075.1 GCA_021159885.1 Synergistota bacterium
CCAGGCCATATAACGGAGGTTTTCTCAACGCTCACTGAATACGGCAGGGATCTTAAAAATGCCTCCCTATAACCGTAGGAAACAAAGCATATATGATCAACCTTAAGCAAAGCCCAGTTATCCCAGAGATTCATCCATGAGGGTCTTCCCGTCCCCCAGCTATGCAAAGTCAAAATTATCGGTATATCAAGTTTAAGCAGATCGCGAGCGATAACACATGCTGAAGCGGGAACACACGATTGAGGAGCCAATATGGAAAACTTTTCCTCTCGCAGAAGGCGCGCGAGCTTATCCACCTCTCTCCAGAACGAGGAAGAAGATCTATTGAAAAAATCTATCTCGTGAAAAATCACACCCACTTTAAGAAGCTCATCTTTAAGAGCCCTCCACTCCTCCCAATCTCCGCTTCTGGGGATGGAAACAATATCTATTTTCCACCCTTTCTCTATCAGACCCTTGGAGAGGTATGTCAAAAACTTTCCTGAACCATCCTTTAAAACAGGGATAAGAAACAAAATTTTACGCTTACTCATGTGTTCCTAAGCCTTGAAGATTATGTATATTACATCTCCATCCTGAACCTCATAATCTTTCCCCTCTACCCTAACAAGCCCCCGCTCCTTTGCAAGCTTATAATCCCCTACTTCAAGAAGATTAAGAGAGCCAATAACCTCTGCCTTTATAAAACCTCTTTCCATATCACTGTGTATCTTCCCTGCAGCCTGTGGAACCTTCGTTCCCTTCTTTATCGACCAAGCCCTTAATTCCTTTTTGTTAAAAGTAAAAAAGGTTATGAGATTCAAAAGTTCATAAGAAACACGAATCAACTTACCGATAGAGGATTCAAAATCCATCTCCTCGATAAATTCTCTTGCTTCTTGAGGAGATAGCTCAGCCAACTCTGCCTCAAGGCGCGCAGAGCCCCACACCACAGGACTTTCGCGAGAAGAAGCCCATTTTATAAAGCGATCAAGCAGAGATTTATCTACCTCTTCAGTCGAATTCAGATAGTAAAGATGCGGTTTAGTTGAAAGAAGCTGGTATTCCTTAGACAGCTTCTCAAGATCCTCATGCGAGAAAGATTTTCTTAAAGGCTCCCCTTTAAGTAATAGCTCCCTTACCTCTTCAAGAAACGAAAGTTCTTTCCTCGCTTTTTTATCTCCGACACGCGCGCTTCTTCCGAGCTTATCAATCCATTTCTCAACGAGCTCCAAATCCGAAAGCATGAGCTCAACCTCTATGATCTCAGCATCTCTCACGGGGTCAACGCTTCCCTCAGGGTGAGAAACGCTTCCCTCCTCAAAAGCCCTAACCACCTCAACAACCGCATCCACACCCCTTATATGGCTTAAAAACTGATTGCCTAATCCCTCTCCCTTGCTCGCTCCCCTGACTAAACCCGCTATGTCGTAAAACTCCACTTCTGCGGGAACGACCTTAGGAGGATTAAGCATCCGAGCGAGCTTCTCCAACCTATCGTCAGGAACAGAAGCAACCCCTTTATGAGGCTCAACCGTTGAGAACGGGTATCCTGCCACCAAGACTCCCGCTTTAGTGAGAGCATTAAAAAGGGTCGATTTACCAGCATTTGGCAATCCAACTATTCCAACCGAAAGAGGCATATACTATCACTCCCCTGGATACCCTATCGGAAAAATATAGAGAGGATCAATCCCATCGGGAAGACTCAAAACCCGTGAGACAAGCCCGTCGTTAAAAGCACCTATGGCTACCGTTCCGAGCCCACGCTCCGCACAGGCAAGATAAATATTCTGTCCTATATGCCCTGCCTCCATAATCGCATATCTCATTCCCCTTTCCCCATAAACCGATGTTATCCGAGAATAGCGAACCGCTATGACTATATCAAAGGAAGCCTCAGCCACATATTCCTGATTAAGACACGCACGAGAAAGATCACGTCTTAAATCTCCATTAAGATGAAGCTCAATTTCATCCCTCTGATTAAGATAACGATATACGCCTGGAGATACCTTTTCAACGTTTCCAACAACCGCATATATCTCCATTGGATATGTTGCACCTCCGGATGGCACGACGAGTCTACCATCGACTTTGCCGTATGAAATCCAAAGAAGATAATCAAAGAGCTCCTTTGAAAGCGGCCTATTTAAAAACTTTCTTACAGATTTCCTTTTAAGAAGAAGCTCCTTTAACATCAAGCATCACCACCTCTTCAACAAGTATAGCATAAAAATAAAGGGGAGAAACCTCTCACGAGATTTCCCCCTTTTATATCAAACAAAATGGAGCCGGTGGCCGGACTCGAACCGACAACCCGTGGATTACGATTCCACCGCTCTACCTGTTGAGCTACACCGGCTCCTCAATGGCGCTCCCGACGGGATTCGAACCCGTGCCGCCGCCTTGAAAGGGCGGTGTCCTAGACCCCTAGACGACGGGAGCACATTCTTATTATATCCAAAAGGTGGTGGGCTGTGCAGGAATCGAACCTGCGACCCTCGGATTAAAAGTCCGATGCTCTACCACTGAGCTAACAGCCCACTCAGCATAGCGATTATACTACCCATTAGCTCCCTAAGTCAAGTAGCTTTAACCTTCCACCCTTTAATTTCTTTCATTGTCCTTTAATTCCCTCATAAAGGAAATTGGATTCTCAAGTTTAACTTGTCCTGAAAGATTGTAATCTACACACAAAACTTTGTCAAGAACCCTCAGGGGAACCCCCGTAAAGCCTCGTAAGATCGCATAACTTCCCTTTCCAAATTAGCCTTAAAAATCCCGCTAATAAGAAATTTCATTTAGCTTTACTTGCTC
>JAGHDO010000076.1 GCA_021159885.1 Synergistota bacterium
ACCTGAAGAACTTTGCTATCGTATCGCTTCAGGAAAAACTCCGGTATAGTAAGAATCCCCTTTTTCTCAACATACTCTTTTAACTTAGGAGCAACGAGAACCCACGCAAGAACGGCAAAAAGCACGTGAAAGAACGTTAAGTAAGCACTCCATCCAAAGCCAAACAGATATCCCGCTCCTCCTCCCCCGAGAAGAGCGCTTGTGCTGAAATAGGTTGCGAAAAACGATAGTGAAACAAGCCAGGGACCAAGCTTTCCTCCTGCAAGGAAATACCCCTTCTCTCCCTCCTTTCTATAACTAATAATGCCCAAGATCACCATAACAGCTATATAAATAGAAATCGTCAAGAGCAAAGTCATACTTTATCACCTCCTTTTAAAGCGTAGATAACTCCTCCTATTAAGGACAGTAGTGCAAGCAGATAACCTAGGAGTACAGCACCACTCATGAGAAACACCTCCTCAGAAAGAATTAAGGGGGAGGAGCCTCCAGAGCTCCTCCCCCTTAAAAGATAAATAAAAGAGCCATGGAGGCTTAATCCCATTTTTCTGGGACCTGCCTCCATGGCTCCCTTTAGATTTAAGCCATAGGTGGCAGGTGCCCTATAGCACCTGCCACCACCAATTATTTACCTGTAGATTAGGAGATTTCCTCTTCCTCTCCGCTAGAATTAACATTCCCTTCTCTCCTCGTCCTGTGAAAGTCTCATTAGCTTGAAAATTATTCTACCATAAATTTGCTTCCTGTCAAGAGAGATCAGCTACCTTTCGTAAGCTCCTATATCATACCCTCCTCCCTGAGGTCTTGAATTTCCATCAAGATCTATAGATGGAGCGTCTTGAGAGCTCCCGCTATCTATGGCGGGACTTCCGCTCTGCAAATGGTAATCACCCTCGCTTCCGAAACCGGTTCTAACAAACATGGGATCGCCATAGATATTACCTTCGCCAAGCTGTGATAGTTGCGAAGAGGTATAAGAATTACCTCCCTGAACAAGAACACACGAACTATTAGGCATATAGAAGAGACAATGATCTATCGTAAAGGTCGTGCCATCAGACAAAAAGATAGGCGAATTAGGACCACGTCCTGAAAATATAACGTTTCTCATCGTAACCGTTATAGGAATATCTCTATGATCATAGTTAACCCCCATAATATACTGATTCCCAGCTTCGTCATCTATGGTAACGTTTATAAACTCAAAGGTGGAATTAGGTTCCTCGGTATCTATGACTACCGGATTCCAAGGTGTAGGCTGAGAATCTCCATCACCCCTACCGTATATAAGACAATTTTCTACTTTGCTTCCACCTCCCCAAAGCTTTAATCCATCACATGAGTTATTAGCGATGATACACTCATGAACATATGTATTCTTAACCTTTGAGTCTAAGCCATCCCCTTTATTGTGAGCGAAAAGCGAGTCAGCTATCTCCAACGGCCCATCAGATTGCTCAAGCCCCAAACCATCAGGACGATCATAAGGATTGTTGGGATTATCCACAACGCCTTGATAATAGTGCCCACTATAGGTAAGCTCACAGTTCTGAATAAGCACATTCCTCCAGCCTCCCTCGCTTGGATCGGGACCTCCGATAGCGCCGAAACCACAGTAAGAAATTTGACAGTTTATTATCTGAAGATCATTAACATCCCTTATGTTTATACCGTACTCATCTATGTGATGAATATAAAGATCTCTCAAAACAATATGCTCTACGGGACCATTTATAGCCTCTATTCCGTCTCTGAAAAGAGCTCCATTATCGCTCGTTATTTCTATGTTTTCAATGACAATGTAGCTTTTTCCTGAAAGATCTATAGCAGTTATCAAATTCCCTCTACCAGCCAAAATGGGGCGATTTCCTTCCTCACCTTTTATCGTTATCCAAGCATCTGCACGTCCCGAAGATGGGATTATTATGTCCGAATCATATTCTTCCAAAACATAGCGACCTCCAAGAATTATCAAGGTATCTCCTGGCTCCAGTCGGCGCGACGCATATCCCGGATTTCTCCAAGGCTGTTCCCTTGTGCCTGGATTTGAATCACTTCCAGTTGTGGAAACGTAATGGGTATTACCACCACTGGGAGTAGGAGAAGGCGATGGCGTTGAAGATGATCCTCCACCACATGCGAACAAAGCGATTCCAAACGCCAGAATCAGCACAGCATATAAAATTAACTTAGCTATTCGCATCATTATCACCTCCTTTTAAATAAAAGAACTATATTATGCTTTTTGAGAAGATTATATCAAAAAGATAGCAAAAATTTAAGGGGGTATCTCTCCAAGAGACACCCCCTTAAAAGCCAGAGAGTTTAAACATTAAAGAGCTTTTTCCAAAGCCCATGAATATTACAGTAGCTTCTCACCGCTGTAGCCCTTTCACTAACCTTGAAAATCGCTTCCGGCTTATCTCCTGGTTTAAGGAATTTCTTTATAGTTCCAGCAGAAGTTAAAATTTCTATCCACTCTATATAGTGTTTTTCCTCCATAGGATGAGCAACTTCCCCTACCTTTACCCTAATCTCATCTGTTGAGGCTTCAACAACAGGGAGGTGCTTCTCATTGCCCTGCTCTGAAGCCTTTTCCTCAAGGAGCTTCATAGGCTGGCCACAGCATACCAGCTCTCCTGCTCCATCATGCACCACCTCAACGATATTACCACACACCTCACATTTATATACCTCAAACAGCTTAGCCACGCTCATACCCCCTTTCTCCCTAACCTATCTAAAGCTTCCTATAGCAGAGCCACCAGTCAAAGCAATCATACTGCTTAACTCTTTCCTTTGCAGTTTTCTCATCAGTAGCAGGTGGAATAATAACCTGATCTCCTATAACCTCATTGTTAGGCCAATTAGCTGGGATGGCAACCTCTTCTTTATCTGAAACCTGAAGTCCCTTAACCATCCTAAGAATTTCATCCATGTTTCTTCCAAGCTCCTGTGGGTAGTAAAGGATGGCTCTTATCACTCCCTTAGGGTCAACTATAAATACCGCTCTTACTGTGTTAGTTCCTTTGTTCGGATGAATAAGTCCAAGCATGTTGGACACCTTACCAGTATCATCAGCGATTATAGGGAACTTTATCTCCTCATTTAACTTGTCCTTTATCCATTCCACCCACTTTATATGTGAGAAAACTTGGTCAACGCTGAGCCCAATAAGCTCGCAATTCAGCTTCTTAAATTCCTCATATCTCCTCTGGGAAGCCACAAATTCGGTAGTGCAAACTGGCGTAAAATCGGCAGGATGACTGAAAAGGATAAACCATTTGCCCATGTAATGCGAAGGGAGCTTTATCTTTCCATGGGTGGTTTGAACCTCTACCTCCGGGAAACGATCACCTATCAATGGCATTTTCATTTCCATAATTTTACCCCTCCTTTGTTGCTTACAGTTTTGTAATGATTTCATTTCCTACGATGAGTATACACTTCATCTCTTATTTTGTCAAGCGATAGATCTTAGTGAAGCTTCTCCAAACAGGCTTTGCATATCCCGCGAAATGTTATCTGCAGTTCGCTTACCTTATGCCCTTTAGCAGATGCCGAGCTTCTAATCCTCTCAACGCAATCTTTATCAAGCTCTATATCGTAAATCGCTCCGCACTTTGTGCAAAGAAAGTGACCATGAGGAGAGGTGTTAGGATCAAACCTTAGCTCATTACCTTCTATAACCAAACAGCTTATCATACCTTTTTCAGCAAAAAGCCTTAGTGTGTTGTATATCGTAGTTTTTGAAAGGGTGGGTATATCCGAGGAAAGATCCCTGTATATCATATCAACGGTGGGGTGGCTCTTGTTCCCCTGAAGATATTCAAGGATCTTCATTCTCTGATAGGAGGGGTTTATCCCCTTTCTCTTTAATATTTCCTTCAGGCTATCCATTTTACCACCTGCCTTTCTCCTATTTAAAAATTCTTCCTGTCCTTTCAAACCAGAAAACAAAATCAAGATGCACGAGTGGTATACCTATGCGGTTCGAAAACCTTCTTAACTTCTCTTCCAAGAGTAAATAACGTTTCTTAGATATAGAATTCGGTATTTCATCTATTATCTTGAAGTCGATCATGCTTCTTAAAACGTGTCTATCAAGTATCGCAAGGCTGTCTCCTTTTCCTATATTTCTTAGAAAATGGCTTGCTTCTTTATATCCCATACCCCTAACCTTTTTAACGAGCCATTCGCGCACAGCAAACGCATCCTTAAATCGGGTCAAAGAGGATCTTAAGCTTAAAACTCCATTGTGCTTAAAGGATTCCCTTGCCTCGATTATATACAAAGCTTTTTGCTTCCTAAATCTTACTCCGTTAAGCCTTTCAGCTATTTCTTCTAAGCTTCCATTAAAAAGGGTACCATCATCTCTTAAAGCTTCTACCGCGCTCCAGCAAATTTCCGCCTTGGACTGAGGGGTTAAAAGACAAAAGGCAAGCTCGCTAAAAAGATCCTCCTCGCTACCTCTTTCCCAAACCCTTTTAAACTCTTGAATTCTCTTCTCTATCTCTTCTCTAACGAGGGCATACTTTTCCGCTAACTTAGCTACTTCTTTTCCAGTAAAGAGCATTTTCCCTAAGTTTAAAGTGGATTTCCCCACGTTCACAAAGATATTTTAAAAAAGCAAGCACTGAGGTTTTAACAAGAGAGTACTCCACCATATCGACTAAGCGAATCTTAAAGCTCCCACAAAGTCTCGAAATGACTTCATCCAAGGTAAGCTCTTTATCAAGAATCCCTTTTATCCTTTGCTCCACTTCAATAAGTCTTTCCTTGTTGAGAGCTATGAGATGAGAAATATCATTTGTAGGATCAGTATGAGAAGGAACGAAAATCTCACAATTCGCACTTCTTAAGCTCTCAAGGGTTCTCATCTGGTCATAAATACTTACATTAAAAGGAATACCATACTTATCTAGTACTCTCTCAGGAAAAAGCGCATCTCCACAGAATAAAACGCCTTTCGCTTCGACTCCTATTTGTTCCCATGAATGCCCTTTAAGGCATAATATTTTCAAGTGTAAGTCATCAAATTCTAAGCTGGAGGGGATTTCTTCCAAGTGATGATCAACGTGTGAAGGCTTAGCCATCAGGAACTTTACCTTCAATTCCTCTATGGGATATGCTCCGCAAAAAAGGTAGATAGGCTCAAACAAGGTATTCTCTATAATAGCTGCTTCAAGCTTAGAAGCGTAAACGCAAGCATCTGTTCTCCTTATCAGAAAGTGGTTACCTCCACAGTGATCCGCATGTGAATGCGTATTAATAATGACACTTAGGTGAAGCCCCAATATATCAAGTGCTTTAAGAATCCTCTTACCAACATCCTTATCCAAGCCCGTATCTATAACTACAGCTTCATTTCCCTTAAATCTCAATATACCAATGTTAGTAGCACCCTTAAGAACATAGATGCCCTCCTTAAGCTCCTCGATTCTATCAACGAGACTCATTCGAAATGAACCCTCTTAGCCTGATTCCATATCCGCTCAAGGTCATATAGTAATCTTCCTTCAGGAGTGAAAATATGAACTACCACGCTACCGTAATCAAGTAGAATCCACCTGCCACCTCTCATTCCCTCAACCCCTTGCGGTAAAACCCCTTCCTTTTTGAGCTCGAACTCAACCTCCTCAGCAAGAGACTCCATATGAGTTTCTGAACGCCCCGTGCATATCACGAAAAAGTCAGCTATATAGCTTATTTCCCCTATATCAAGCACTACAAGATCCTCCGCTTTGTGATCCTCAAGTGTACGTACAATCCTTTTAACCAAAGCCTCTGATGATATCATTCCTTCATATCCTTTCCTAAGATTATAGTTATGGAAAAACTGCTATCCTTTCTCCTCTCGCTTATCGCTACCCCATAACCGAGTATTTTCACGATCCTTTTAGCCACTTCTAAATTTCTACCTGTGTTATCCACTATCTTTGTTATAGAGTAATCTAACCTATCAGCATTACCTACTTTTATAACCCTATAGCCATATCCTTCCAGTATTTTCCTGACCTTTGAAGCAGCACCTAATAGACCATTTCCATTTAAAACTTCTACAGTTATTTCCCGCTTAATGTCCTTAGGAGAAGGGCCTTCCCCCCAAATAACCCATTTCTTTAATCTCTCCAGAGCGTTTAAATCGGGAAGCCAGTAAGATATTCCATCTATATACGCAGGACGTCCAGGGACCATTCCCCACCTTATTCTTGAAAAATCGATTCCTCTAAAGAGCGATGCTATATATATAAGCTGCTCAGGCGTCAGATCTGTCTTAACTACTTTAACAGCCTCAACGGCGATGGATGGTAAGCGCTTCCACATGTCCTGACTTTTTAGCTTCCTAACCACTGCTTTGAGAAACTTCCACTGCCTTTTAATCCTGCCTATATCTCCCTCAGGATCATGTCTGAATCTAACATACTCCAATGCTTTCTTCCCGTTAAGCTTTTGATATCCCTTTTTCAGGTTTATATAAAGTCCTCCCCATTTATCCACATATCTCATGTTTTTCTCTACATAAAGCTCTACTCCACCTATGAGATCAATCAGATTTATAAAACCCTTATAATCTATCTTAACATAGTGATCTATGGGAATTGCAAGGAATTCTTTCAACGTTTCCTTAAGAAGCCTCACTCCACCATAGGCATAAGCGTGATTTATTTTAGTCCAGCCTCTTCCAGGAACGCGTACTCTCGTATCTCTTGGTATAGATATCGCTCCTATTCCCCTATTATTAAGATCAAAGCTCGCCAAAGCAATGGTATCTGCACGATGCGTTCCCTCAACATCATCTACCCCTATAAAAAGAATATTAACGCGATCTCTTCCAGTCGTTAAAAGAGAGGCTTTAATGGCTTTCGTATCCGGGTTAATTGAGTAATAGAGACGTATACCTCCACCAATAAGCGCAGCTATCAGAGCTAAGACGATAAAAACAAACTTGGATTCAAGTATATACCTTATCATCACCAAAGCCATTCACCTCTCAAAAACATTATATCAAATATAAGCCAGCTTTCCTAATATAGCTCTCAACAAGTGAAGGCACCAGATATTTTATCGTTTTCCTGTGTCTCACCCTCCTTCTTATATCCGTTGAAGAAATAGGAGGCGAAGGTATCTCAATAATATTTATCCTACTTAAAAAGTTCCTCGGCAGGTTCTTCTTAAGGATCTCCAAAGAGTATCCTGCACGACTAACCGCTATAAAATTACACATCTTCAGAAGAGTCTCAGGCTCCTTCCAGCTTTTTAAATCCGCTACGATGTCTATTCCAGTTATAAAAAAAAGCTCCACTTCATCTCCAAGCTTTTCTCTAAGTTCCCTTACCGTATCAACGCTGTAGGAAACCCCCTTCCTGTCTATCTCTATACGTGAGACCTCAAAGAGGGGGTTATCTAATGTGGCAAGAAGAACCATTCTATACCTATGCTCCGGATCACTTATACGATGACCCAGCTTATGAGGAGGAATCTTGGCAGGGATGAATATTACCTTATCTAAACAAAAAGTCTGACGAGCTTCCTCAGCCGCTATAAGATGACCGTAGTGTATCGGGTCAAACGTGCCTCCCATTATGCCAATCCTGCTCATGATCGCTTTCATTCCCTGTATTCAAACTCTATATCTTTAATTTTCACCGTATCCCCTTCCTTTATACCCAGCTCCTTGAGCCTTTCCTCCACCCCTAATTTTCTTATCTCTCGCTGAAATCTCCTGAGCGCCTCTTCGGAATCAAATCTTGTTATGGAAACCAGCTTCTCTACCTCGTCGCCCTCAACCATAAAAATGTCTCCCTTTTTATAAACTTTAAGAGGCTTAACCTTAGGAACGTAATCTACTTTTTCCCTTGGTACTTCCTTGGGAAGTCGCCTTACTTCCTCCACCAAAGCATCAAGGAGCTTACTTATTCCCTCTCCGGTTAAAGCCGATATACCTATAAACTTATAACCTTTTCCCTCAAAGTAATTAGCAAGCTCAGGAAGCTTTCCCCTATCCCTCAGAAGATCGAGTTTATTACCTATTACTATTTGAGGTTTAGAAAGCAACTTCTCGGAATATAACCTTAGCTCCTCATTTATTTTCTCAAAGTTATCCTTTATATCATTAATGGATAAAGATAAGTCAAGCATGTGAATAAGAAGTTTCGTCCTCTCTATATGTCTCAAAAAATCTATCCCCAAGCCACGTCCCTTGTGAGCTCCCTCTATTAATCCAGGAATATCAGCCAAGATGAGCTTTTCTCCATTCTCTAACTCCACTACTCCAAGCACAAGAGAAAGAGTAGTAAACGGATAATCTGCTATCTTGGGCTTAGCATTGGAAAGCTTTGAAATAAGAGTTGACTTTCCAACGTTAGGCATGCCTATTATTCCTACATCCGCTATTACCTTCAGCTCAAGTATTATCCAGCGAGATTCGCCCTCCTCCCCTTTCTCCGCTATCCTGGGAGCCTGATTAGTAGGAGATTTAAAGTGAGCGTTTCCATAGCCTCCTTTACCGCCTTTAGCCACTATGAATCTTTCCCCTGGCTCAACAAGGTCTGCCATAACCGCCCCTGTCTCTGCGTCTCTAACAATGGTTCCTGGAGGCACTTTTATGATAACATCCTCACCATCTTTTCCCCTTTTATTTTTCCCTCCACCATGTCCTCCTCTACCAGCCTTAAAGTGCTTTTTATAACGGAAGTCCAATAAAGTAAAAAGGGAGGGATTTACCTCTAAGATAACATCCCCCCCTTTTCCTCCATCTCCCCCATCAGGGCCTCCGCGGGGAACATATTTTTCCTTTCTGAAACTTATAGCACCGTCTCCGCCTTTTCCTCCCTCTACGTAAATCTTAGCTCTATCTATCATCAGGCAAGAGCCGGCTCGGGATAAACGCTGACCCTCTTCCTTCTCTTATCCAACCTCTCAAATTTCACATATCCATCTATTAAGGCATAAAGGGTAAAGTCGTCTCCCATTCCAACGTTCTTTCCCGGATGAATTCTTGTCCCTCTTTGACGAACTATAACATTTCCTGCCTTAACGAATTGAAGATCATATCTCTTAACGCCGAGTCTCTTGCTATGACTATCCCTACCATTCTGAGTGCTTCCCCCGCCTTTCTTGTGAGCGAAAAGCTGAAGATCTATCATTCCTCCTTCACCTCCTCACACCTTACATGATTCGGATAAGCCTTACTTATCTCGCTCAATCCCTTCCAGAAAACCGCAAGAACAAGCTCACTCCTCTCATCCGCAGGAAAACTCATATAAAGCAATCCCTTCTCCTTTTCAGCTTCTATCCTCTCAGCATATTCATCTTTTAACCACAATAGCAAAGTCTGAAGAAGCGCAGAAACGCCCGCACATACTATATCTCTACCTTCTTCCGCATAACCAGTATGCCCACGCGCTATAATAACTCTTCTGCCTGACCTTTCACGCTTGAGGGTGATTCTAAGCATTAAAGTCTTAGGACATGAGTATATCTTCCACCACTATTCTCGTAAAAGGCTGACGATATCCCCTCTTTCTTCTATAATTTTTCTTTCTCTTATACTTAAAAACTATTATCTTTTTCCCTTTACCGTGCCCTAAAACCTTTGCCTGAACGGTGGCTCCCTTTACATAGGGAGTACCAAATACTCCTTCGTCATCCTTCTTGAGGAATAAAACCTTATCAATCTTTAACG
>JAGHDO010000077.1 GCA_021159885.1 Synergistota bacterium
ATAGGAGATTTTGTCATATCAAATCCCGTGATAGTTTCCTTGAAAAGAGCCTTTCCGGATTCACTGATCGTTGTTGCGGTTAGAAAAGCCGTTGGGGAGCTCGCTCGCTTGTGCCCCTGTATTGATGAAGTTGAGGTTTATGACTATAAGGGCGAGCATAAGGGATTAAGTGGCTGGCTTGATATAATATCCCGTTTGCGGAGATACCGCTTTGATCTCGGCGTCGCCCCCAACTTTTCCTTTAGATCTGGCTTGCTTCTTTATCTGGCAGGCTGTAAGGAAAGGATAGCTTCTCCAACCGATGGCAGGGGTATCTTCCTGACTAAAAGGAGCGAGTATATTCCTCCGGGGTGCAGGACGGGAGACTGTTCCCTATATGCTTTTAGCTCTCTTACCGAGATTCGCCTTAAGGTTCTGGAACCTCTCGGCGTAAAGAAAGAGAAGTATCCCTGTTTTGATGTGTCGGAGTCTATTAGAGAAAAGGTATACGATCGCTTTCTAAAGGATCTTACCCCTCCGTTTTTCTCCATAGGAGCAACGGGCTCCAGGCTGGAGAAAAGATGGAGCTTAAGGAAGTGGAGAATCCTAATCGAGGAGCTTAATGAAAAATATAGGGCGAGCTTTCTTCTCCTCGGAACCGCTGATGATAGACCTTATTTAAGCTCCCTTTCTCTTCCCTTCGCTTTCAACACTGCGGGGCAAACTTCTATTTCTGATCTTGCTGGTCTCCTCTCCTTCGTTGACCTTCACATAGGCATCGACTCCAGCCATATGCATATCGCTTCGGCTCTCGGCGTGAGGTGCGTGGGTCTTTACGGAAGCTCAAACCCCTTTGCTTGGTCTCCCACGGCTTCTCCGGGCCTTGTGAGGTCCATATATAAGTTTCTTCCATGTTCGCCCTGTTGCGGAAAGTATCCGTGCTATTCCTTTAAGCCTTATGGGGTTCGTCCCTGCATGTCTTCCATATCGGTAGAGGATGTCTTAAGGGAGGTAAGAGAGCATATGAGAGCTATAAGAGCCGATGAGATTAAAAGGAATGAGTGAGCGAAAAAGCCCTCCTTTATGCTCGTTCCCGAGGCGATAACCCAGCCTGCCTCGTAATTTCCCAGTCCTAAGAATCCTGAAATAGGGATAAGAAAGGAACATTCCGCGCCTATCGATCCTTTAAAAGCTTCTATAAATTTCATTTTCCCCGATGCGGTGAGAAGTGAAGCTATTCCCGCGCCCTTTATGATCCATACGGCGTAGGTTATTCCGAAAGCCTTTGTTAGCTCCTCTCGCGTAAATCTTTCCCATCCTCGTGAATATACCTCTTTTAGTCTCGGTATAGTTAATATACCCTTGAATATCCTGTCTATAGCTTTGAATCCGAAAAACGCGAAGCCGAACTCAAAGGCTATCAGGCTTGAGCCTACCAAAGGGGAAAAAGTTAAAAGTAGCAAGCTCAATATACAAACGGCATCCATGCCTCTTCCTAAAAGGAGCAGGCTTCCGCTGATTAAGACTTTTATTCCCTTTTTCTTTAGCAAAGCTGGGAAGGCAAGTTCCCCCAGCTTTGCGGGCAGGATATTTGCGAGGGCGGTGTGAAAAGCTACTATTTTTAGCATCTCTCTGCGGGCTATAGGGCGGGGCAATAGTAATCTCCATCTTTCAGCTCTCAAGGGATAAGTGAGGAGGTAAAGAACGAAGGCTGGAGCTACTCCCCTGATCCCGGATAGCTTCCAGAGAGAACCAATGTCTTTTAAGGTGTTTTCCCTAAGGAGATAATAGGAGGTAATGCTTGCTATTATCGCTCCTAAGACTATGTAGGTTTTTCTCGTTGACATATCACTACTTCCTTTATCATATAAGGTTTTCTCCCTTGAGATTCATAGTATGTTCTCATGATAAGCTCTGCTATCAATCCCGTTGAAATAAGTTGGATACCAGCTATCATGAGCAGTATTGCGAGCAAAAGAAGGGGTCTCTTGGAGAGCTCTACTCCCTTAAGAAGCTTAAGTAGCGTGAGGTAAAGCGCTATAGCGAAACCTCCGAAAAAGCTTAGCAATCCCCATCCTCCGAGGAAGTGAAGGGGTTTTGTCCCATAGCTTAAGAGGAACTTAACGAGTATCAGGTCTAAAAGCACCTTGGGTATTCTCTCGAGCCCGTATTTTGACTTGCCTTTCCTTCTTGGATGATGTTTCACTGGTATCTCTGCCACCTTGGCTCCATTTATCGACGCAAGCGCGGGAATAAATCTGTGAAGCTCACCATACAGATTCAGATCTTTAAGAACCTCGCTTCTATAGGCCTTGAGCGTGCAGCCATAGTCGTGAAGATGAACGCCCGTTATCTTTGATATCAGCCAGTTAGCAATTTTTGACGGGATCTTTCTTCTTAGTAAGGTATCTTTTCTGTCTTTCCTCCAACCGCTAACCACATCGTATCCCTCGCTTATCTTGGAAAGAAGCCTGGGTATATCCTCGGGATCGTTTTGAAGATCTCCATCCATGGTTATGATTATATCTCCCCGTGCTGTCTCAAATCCCGCTGAGATGGCGGCAGTTTGCCCATAGTTTCTTCTTAGTATGATTGTCGTGACCTTTTCATCCGTGAGCGCTATTTGTTTTAGGATTTCGGTGCTTCCATCTGTGCTCCCGTCATCCACGAATATGATTTCATGGCTTAAGGTTTTTAACGCTTCCTTCAGCTTTTTGTAAAGCTCTTCTATGTTTTCTCTTTCGTTATATATGGGTATTACCACCGAGATAAGGCTTTTTACCGTTTTTTGAATATTCTTAAGGTTATCCATTTTCCGTTGTATAAAGAGAACCCCTCGCTTTCAAATATCTTTTTGTACCCCGGGATCTCTTCCCGGTAGCTTAAGATCCATTTCCCCTTTTCTCCAATTTTTATGTCCTTTCCGTAATAGAACACGGTTGATGGGGCTAAGGCTTTCTTGGTTGACCACAGCTCTGGGCATCTCTCATGGGCGAATACTCCCGCAAGATAATGTGGATAGAAGCTCTTAAACGGGCTTAAGACAAGCAAGGCTAAGGATAAGGCAAGCGCCGTTGAGAGAAAAACTCTCGCTCCCTTAAGATATAGGCTTATCGCCCAGAGAACGCCAACCGAAAAAGAGCTTAAAAATAAGCCCTTTTTAAGCTCCTCAGGCAGTTTACCTCCGAAGAAGTGAATTATCGCTAATGGAATAAGGATAAGAATTCCTCCGGAGAGCCAGTCCCAGAGAGATTCCCTTTCCTGCTCCATTATGAGAGCGAGTGCTGGATAGAGAGGAAGGATGTAATGGGGCAGTTTCGTCTTAGCTATGGAAAAGATAGTGAGAACCACTAAAAACCAGATGTAAAACAGGGCTTTATCCCTGTTCCAGTAGCTCAGTCCCTTAAGCAATTTGCCGAGATTTGGCACCGCTCCCATAAGAAGTATAGGTAGGTAGTAGTAAAGCGGTCCCGTGTGTCCTTCAAGTCCCGTTCTGATTCGCGCGAGGTTCTCGTGAAGCAGAAAATATTTAACCATGTCTTTCATTCCCTCTAAATAAAGTAGGGCGAACCAGCTTCCCCCGATGAGAACCGCGATTAATCCGGATAGAACGATTCCTTTTATGATTCTTCTATCGTAAATGAGAGCATAAATGATAAAGGTGATACCCCATATTGCCACGGACACTGGTCCCTTAGCCAAAACGCTTACCCCAAGCGCTATGCCAGCTGAAAGCCACTTTTCCCTGTATCCTAAAAGGAAAGCTAAGGTTAGGAAGAATACCATCGCTGAATCCATTCTTCCAACGCAGGCTAATAATATAGGCATAAGGCAAGAGAGAAATATTATGTGGGCTTTGCTTTTCCTGTACCAGGCTCGAAGCAGGTAAGCCGTAAAAAGCGTAAACAAAAGTGCCCATATCCTCGCGCTTATTTCACTGGGTCCGAAGATTTTAAAGGTGAATCCTGTTATCCAAAACCATAAAGGGGGTTTTGTCGGAAAGGGCGTTCCGTTAAAGTTTGGAATAAGCCAGTTTCCCGTTTTAGCCATTCTTAAGGATACGCTTGCATACCATGCCTCATCCATGTCGAGTATGGGATAGACGGATATCGCTATGGCTAAGGCTATTACTATAATGGATATCTTAAGCACCTTCTCTTTTATCACCTCCGATCGCTATTATGAACCCGATCAGGAGCGAGAAAACTACATCCGAGAACCAGTGAGCCTGTACTGCTACCCTGCTTATGGCTACGATAAAAGGGAATGGGAGAAAAATATACCTCCACGCTCCTTTTGTGCTCAAGTATAGCGAAAAGAAGACCCCGCTTGCAAGGGCGGTGTGTCCTGAGGGGAAAGACCAATAGTCAGAGTCAGTGATCTTATCATATCTGAACCAGTCGAGCTTATTTCCTACCCTCGGTCTTGCTCGTAATGTCCCGATCTTTATTATGTCCGCTATTGCACCGGCTGCTATTCCCGATATTAATGCTCTTCTCAAGGCGGTTTCTGCTTTTTCAAGCTTTGTTATGGATGTTAAACAGATTCCCATTATAATTGCGGGTAGAAGTTTTTTCCCGTTTCCTATGGCGTTTCCCAGATGGGTAAGCGGTTTTACCGAAGGTATCTTCATATTTCCATCTCCGAACGCGAGTGTTAACGATACCGCTAAGATTAAGATGTGAATAGCTCCCTTTTTCCTAAAGGGGGCAAGGAATGCCTCCTTGAGTTTTTTTCTTTCCTGGTATATAACTATGATGCATGGTAAGGAGATGAGGAAGAAGAAGAGTTTTTCCATACCTATGATTATAACAGAAACTTTTTTCGGGGCTTCCCCTTGTCAATTTAAATTTCTTTAATTATAATAGAAGTGGTTCTTGGGCTATTGAGCACCTTGATAAGTTGTCATATGGGATGTAACCTGCATTTTTCCCTTTCCTTCCCGCGAAGCGGAAAGGAGGTGAGAAGAAGAAAAGGCTTTACAGGGAATGGAAAGGGAGCGTTAAGGCAGGTTTTTAAACTGGTTATCTCTTTCCCTCCGGATCGGGGTTTTTCTCGGAGAAAGCCGAGGTAGGAAAAGTAGGAAAGCCTATTTGTAGGAAGCAAGGAAACATGGGATACTTGCTTCCCCTTTTCCTGCTTTTTCGGCTTTCAGGGAGGCTCTGAGTAGGGAGGGTGAAAAACTGAAGAAAAAGGAGGGTGTGTGAATGAGACGGTATGCTGTTATAGCTGCTTTGGTGGCTGTCTTAGCGTTGGCAGTACCAGCGTTGGCAACTAATCCGTTTGTCGATGTTCCTTTGAATCACTGGGCTTATGATGCGGTAGCTAAGCTCGCTGCTGATGGCATAGTTCAGGGTTATCCCGATGGGACCTTCCAGGGAAGCAAGCCGATCACGCGTTATGAGTTTGCAGTGGCTGTTGCGAGAGCTCTCGCTAAGATAGACAAGGAGAAGGCTTCCAAGGAGGATCTTGCTCTCTTAAAGAAGCTTGTCGTCGAGTTCCAGGATGAGCTCAACGCTCTCGGCGTTAAGGTTGACAAGATAGACAAGCGCCTTGAGACGGTTGAGAAGAACTTAAACGGCTTCCAATTCGCTGGGGAGCTCAGAGTTGACTTCTACTGGAATAATGGGGACTATTATGATAATCAAACTACACCGAACTATCAGGATGCTTCCATTAGCAGGGCGCGTTTACACATCAGCAAGCAGGTTGATGATAATGTGAGCATTTACTTCCGTATCGATGATGATGATGTTTTCAGCAAGGCTTACGCCACCATTAAGTTCCCATGGGATATCACGATGACGATCGGTCGCTTCTGCCCAGACTGGGAAGGTGAGCTTGGACTCTATGCTGACAATGATGCTATTCTGACCGATCGCACTTACAATCCGGTGATTTACTTTACCAAGAAGGCTGGTGCGGTTGATGCGGTGGCGTATTATGCTTATACAGATGATGATGAGCTTTCCGAGTATGGTGGTCGTCTTGATTTCCACTTCAACGATAAGATTAGGGTTGGCGTATTCTACATGGGTTGGACGACACAGCCCGGTAACAATCTTGACCCCAGCGTCTATGGTGCCGACTTCACCGTCAACTTCAGCGAGGGCTTTAAGATTTATGGTCAGTACATGTCTGAGGATCTCGGCGGAACCGTTACCGTTAACAATACTGCCGTTGATGACGCTACCATTTATAAGTTTGGTGCCTCCGTTGATCAGAGCGTGATTGGCTTCACCTCCTTCACGGTTGAGTATCTCCACATGGATCAGGGGGCGTTCTTTGCCAATCAACCGTTTGCTTACATAGAGGCGCAGGAGTTCCTTAGGACGGATGGCAATTCTCCCGTTCTTACGGGATATCTTATTGATGATGTAGACGCTGTTTTGGTAATGCTTACCCAGCAGTGGAGCGATAAGGTATCTACCACTGAGCGCTACTACAGCTTCGATTACAGCAATACTCTTAATGATCTTACCGCGTTTGCCTTTACCTTCAAGTATCAGTACACGCCTTCTACCTACTTCGAGTTCGCTTACGAAAACGTGGATTGGGACGAGGGTTCTGCTCAGCAGGATGAATCTCGCATCCGCTTCAGGACTTACATAAGCTTCTAATAGATTCAAAAAGCTTAGAAATAGAAGGGGCACCTCGTTTTTAACGAGGTGCCCCTTCTTTATGTATGCTATAATGGCTTTTGGAGCAATGGGCTTGAGAGGAGGCGACGCTGTTATGTTATTAAGCAGAAGATATATTTCTTTAAGCGTGGTTTTTTTCTTCGCTCTTTTGATTTTTACATCCTTTGCTTATTCTCTTCCACGGGTTGCGGTTATGGACTTCGAGAGCATCGGTGTTGATGAGTATCTGGGGGTTGCGGCGGCGGAGCTCGTTAGAACACAGCTTATAAAAACTGGTTCGTGTAGCGTTGTTGAAAGGGGCTTGCTCAAGAAAGTGATGGCGGAGCAGAGAATAGCCCTTTCTGGAGCGGTTGATGAGGCTACTGCAGTTAAGGTAGGTAAGCTGGTTGGGGCTAATCTCGTTGTTATAGGTTCTGTGAGTCGCCTTGGGGAAAAGATAATCTTAAACTCTCGAGTCGTCGATGTTCAAACCGGTGTGGCTAAAGCTGGGGAGACCTTTACGGGAGAGAGTGAGGATGACCTTGAGACCATGTGTATGAAGCTCGTTGAAAGGGTAAGCGAGGTTTTGTCGAGTCTGACTTATCCCTCAAGTCACGCTATGCATCCTCCTTCTCCTCCTCGAAAAAGGGAAACACCTTCTCTGCTTTCTTCCCACTCTTCACGCGCGGAGAGAAATCCTGCCATATCTTACGCCTTGAGCCTCGGCATAAGGAAGGATATTGCAAAGCTATTAAAGAGCTTTGGAGAGGACGGCAGGCTCGATAGATATGAGAGGCTCTTTATA
The DNA here is from genome assembly GCA_021159885.1 of Synergistota bacterium. Taxonomy (NCBI): domain Bacteria; kingdom Thermotogati; phylum Synergistota; species Synergistota bacterium. The sequence continues at coordinate 7,405 of JAGHDO010000077.1, forward strand.
AAATGGCTTTCCTATAATGATCCCTCGATTCAGCCGAAATACGCCCTGAGGTATAGCTTGGAGGGCAGAATAACGACTAAGGACCTAAGAAAGCTTCCTGATGCGGTTCTTCTTCGCGAAAGCTTTTCGGACAATCGCAATGGATGGGACATCGGTAGATTTGAAAGCGCGACTATAAGTATAGAAAATGGCCGTCTTTATTTCTATATAGAGGGTTCCTGGGAGTACTGGACGACGATTGAGCTTCCGAAGCTAAAGCGATTTAAGAAATATATAGTTGAGGTGACCGTTTCCAGAAAGGAAGGCTCTCAGGTTTATGGATATTACGGCATAGTATTTAAGGGGAAAGATGCCGATAATTGCTATATATTCTGGGAGGGAGACGATAGCTACTGGGCTGTTGAGAGGTTTATTAATTCTAAAAGCAAGCTCATAGTTAAGTGGCAGAAGGGACCGCAGATACTCGGTGCCTTGAGGGTGGTGGTCGATGGAAATAGATATAAGTTCTATCTCTTAAGCGGGGATGAGGTGAGGTATGTGGGAGAGGTCGAGGATTCAGAGATTAAAAACGGTGGAATTATCGGGGTTGCTGCATCCGGTCCCGCAAAAATCAGGTTTGACGACTTCAGGGTTATCATTCCCAGGGATGAGATTCTGAGGTAGCTTTTTTAAATTTCACCATTCCCAGAAGCGGGTTTATTTCGAAAACTACTTTTTCCTTTTTAGAGAGGAGGGGAGGTATCTCCCCTCGCCCTTTTCCTATTTCATCGAAAAATAGGGAGCTTCTTTCGGGATCTTTTATAAGGAATCTCATCCCTTCCCGCAACTTTAAGCTTTTTATCTTTTTGTATTTTCCGTCCTCTCCCGGTGCTTCCGCTATGATTTCCTCTTCTTTGAATAATAACTTCATCGTTGTGCACTTCGTTATGGCGAGTTCTCTTGCTTCCTCAATGAATGCTTTCACGATCTTTGCCTGCGCCTCTAATCTCTCCGTTTCAAGAAAGCCCCCTAAGTTCGTGCTTATAATGGAGAGCGCCAGGCCTATTATGAGAAGAACGATCAGGAGCTCGAGTAAGGTAAATCCCCTTTTCCTCACCAGTTGGTTATATCCGCGTTTACTCCCTCTCCGCCGGGCTTGCCATCCGCTCCATAGGAGAATAGATCATAGCTATCCTGGTTATGCTCTCCCGGGCATATATAAACATATGGTCTTCCCCATGGATCGAGAGGAATCTTTTTCATATAGCCTCCCTCTCTCCACTTTGGAGGAATCGGCTCCGTATCCGGTTTCTCGACGAGCGCCTCAAGCCCCTGCTCCGTGGTCGGGTAAAAGCCGTTGTCAAGCTTGTAAAGCTCCAACGCGGTTTCTATTTCCTTCATCTGCATCTTCGCTATCTCTACCTTAGCTTCTTCTCCCCTTCCTATGAGTTTTGGTATCACGAGCCCCGCGAGCAATCCCAGAATAACTATGACGATCATAAGCTCAATGAGCGTAAACCCCTTCCGTTTTTTCAATTCTCTTTGGCACCTCCTTTAAATCAGCGAAAGTCTATCCGCATTTATAAAATCCATATAGTCTCCTTTCAGAGCTAAAACATAGATTTTCTTTTTCGTTGCTCTGTTAATAATATTATCGTTTGCATAAAGCGTTGAATAAACCGGAATGATCTTCCTATCGCAATACTCCGGGAAAAACTCGAGAAACCTCGATATCTTTTCATCCACCTCGTCTATGTCTGATGGGCGAGGATAGCTTCGAACTTCCACAACGAAGACATAATCTCCTGCTACCGCTACGATGTCCGTCTCGTAGCTATCACCGTTTTTTCTTTTTAGCCTTCTCACTGATATATCGCTGATCTTGAGATTGAACCTTCTTTCTATTGCTTCAGGAAGCGCAGGAGCAACTATGTCCTCGACGAGGGTTCCCATCTTCCGGGCGAGATCGCCCCACTGTTTATACCATTCTTGCCTCAGGGTATCGATTCTTTCGTCGGTCTTCTTTCTTTCCTTTTCCATTTCCTCTTTCCATCTTTTGAAGTCCTCGTCTGATTTTTTTCTCCAAGCGTCCATTTCCTCTTTCCATCTTTTGAAGTCCTCGTCTGATTTTTTTC
>JAGHDO010000078.1 GCA_021159885.1 Synergistota bacterium
TATAGGGTTGCCTTTGAGATTAAGAGACATAGGGATGAATCTTGAAGATCTTGATGAGTTAACCGAGCTTGCCTTTTCAGCTCAGCGGCTTTTAGTTCATAATCCGAGAATCATTTCTAAAAATGATATAAAAATGATTTTTAAAAAGGCTTGGTAATTACTATCAGAGGAGGTGCTTTCGAGGTGATTGGGGGCTACTGGAATCGGTTTTTGAGGATAGATCTTTCCTCAAAGAGCGTGGAGGTATTTTCTCTCAATGAGAAAATACTTAGGGAATATATCGGTGGAAGCGGGCTTGGGGCAAAGCTAATTTATGAGGGGATGGACCCATCCCTGGATCCGCTTGACCCGGGAAATGTCCTCGTCTTTATGGCTGGTCCTTTAACCGGAACGCCTGCTTTAACCGCTGGGAGACATGCGGTAGCTGCAAAATCTCCCCTAACGGGCATATGGGGAGAAGCAGATGTTGGGGGTTATTGGGGAACGGGTTTAAAAAGCACGAGGTTTGACGGCATAATCATCGTGGGGAAAGCGGAAAGGCCGGTTTATATCTGGATAAACGAAAGACGGGCTCTTATAAGGGATGCGGAGCACGTTTGGGGGAAAGATACTTTTGAAACCGAGAAGATCCTGAAGGAAGAGACCGAGCCTGGTGCCAAGGTTGGTTGCATAGGCCCTGCTGGTGAAAATGGTGTTAAGTTTGCTTCCATAATGTTTGATGGAAAGCACGCTCGAGCGGCTGGAAGATGCGGTTTAGGAGCGGTTATGGGCTCGAAAAACCTTAAGGCGGTGGTGGTTTCTGGGAACAAGACGGTTCCTATTGTAGATAAGAGAAATTTCTTAGAATTTTCCAAGCTTAAGATGAAGGAAGCCATAGAAAGCCTAAAAGCTTTCTCGGAGTATGGTACCTCGGGGGGTGTTATAAGGGCGGAGGAGCTTGGGGATCTCCCGATTCGCAACTGGCTCCTGGGGGAGTGGAAGAAGGGTGCGCTTAAGATAACGGGTCAGGCCTGGAGCGATAAATATCTCGTTAGAAGGTTTCACTGTGCCTCGTGTCCCATAGGCTGTGGAAGGGTTATAAAGCTATCCCAAGGCGATTACGCCGGTGTTGAGCAAGCGGGACCTGAGTATGAGACGCTTGCGTGTCTTGGTGCGCTTTGTCTCGTGGATGCCCCTGAGGTCGTTTTACTTGCCAATGAGCTCTGCAATAGATATGGGCTTGATACGATATCTACGGGAAGCGTTATAGGATTTGCTATGGAATGTTCAGAGCATGGTTTAATAGATGAGAGGGTAAGATGGGGGAGTGGCGAGGATCTTCTTAGGCTTATCAAGGATATAGCTTTCAGGAATGGTATAGGAGATCTGCTTGCTGAGGGGGTTAGGAGTGCATCAGAGAATATAGGAGGATTGGCAAAGGAATTTGCTATTCATGTTAAGGGGCTTGAGCTTCCTGCTCATGACCCGCGTGCGTTTAACAGTCTTTCCATTGGGTATGCTACCTCTAATAGAGGTGCCTGCCATGTTCAGGGTATGTCTTATATCTTTGAAAGAGGAGCCACGCTTCCGGATATGGGATATACCGAAGTTCAGGATAGATTTGGCGTCGAAGGGAAGGCAGAATTCGTGGCAAAGGTTCAAGATCTCATGTGTCTTTATGACTCCGCTAAGATGTGTAAGTTTACTCTCTTGGGAAGCGTTGGACCGCGGGATATGTTAAAGTGGTTAAACTATGCAACGGGTTTTGATTACTCTTTTGAAGAGCTTATGAAATGCGGCGAGAGGATATTTAACTTAAAGAGGCTCTTTAACGTGAAAATCGGTATAAGCAGGAAGGATGATACCCTTCCGCCCAGGATAGCTATACATGCTAAAGAGAGCGGAGGGGCAAAAGGGAATCTCCCTCCGTTTAACAAAATGCTTTACGAGTATTACAAATACCGTGGTTGGGATGAGCTCGGAAGACCAACCCCCGAAAAGCTCAAGGAACTTGGGATAGAGACATAACATGGTATAATTTAATAGTGAGAATAAATTTCGGATGGAGAAGAATAATGAATAATGGTAATAATAAAACAGCTTTAAACATAATAGATAATAGTCCAGGAAGAGAGCTAAAATTAGTTATAAAAGACCAACTTAAAAAATCAAAAGAAGCAAAGTTTGCTATAGGATATTTTTTCTTTGGCAAGTTAGTGGACTCTCAAACGCTATTCAAATATCTCATATATAAGAGGATGTAAAGATCAAGGAATTGATAGAGAAAATAAAAGCTCACGAATGGGTTAAAGTGATAGAGGGAGAAGGATGAGCTTAAAAGAATTAATCGCTAAGGGAGAATCGGAAACTCTGGAGTTTAAGAAATCTCTTTCGGAATGGAGGGAGATAGTTGAGACGGTATCTGCATTTTCTAACACAAAGGGAGGAACAATAGTTGTTGGTATTGGCGATAATGGGAAAATACATGGTGTAGCAATAGGCAAGAACACAATAGAGGATTTAACCAATAAAATTCTGACAAATACAGAACCAAAAATTTATCCCGAAATCACTACGGCAACTCTTGAAGAAAAAAGAATTATCCTGATAAAGGTAGAGAAATTCCCGTATGATGTTGTTCTTGCTTTTGGAAGACCTTTCAAAAGGGTAGGTAAAAGCACAGTGAGGATGAGTAAAGATGAATACAAGAAGAGCATCCTTGAGATACATAGAAAGGAATTATACTTTGATGGTCAGATATTAGAAGAAGCCAATATTGGAGATATTGATGAGAATAAACTGAAATCTTTTGTCAGAAAAGCAAAGGAAAGAAGAAATCTTGACATTGAAGAAACAGACGACATTCTGAACATTTTAAGAAAGTTAAAATTATTGAAAGGCGATGCTTTGACAAATGCTGGGATACTTTTATTTGGCAAAAATCCTCAGAAATTTTTCCATCAGGCAAGTATAAAATGTATTCGTTTTAAGGGAACAGATGTTACGGGTAAGATGCTCGATTTTAAGGAGATAGAATCTGACTTGTTCACTGAGGTGGATGAAGTTGAGAAGTTTATATTTAACAATATTTCCCTACGTGCATGGATTGAGGAAGGAAAGATTGAAAGACAAGAAAGATGGGAATATCCACCAAAGGCATTGAGAGAGGCTATAGTAAATGCAATTGTCCACAGGGATTATCGTATCCCCTCTAAGATACAGATAAGAATATTTGATGACAGAATTGAATTCTGGAATCCAGGGAGATTACCAGAAGGTTGGACTGTTGAAACCTTAAAAGAGGAACATACATCGGAACCATTTAATCCACTAATTGCGAGAATTTTCTTTTGGGTAGGATATGTGGAAGAGGTTGGAACTGGCACAAATAAGATGATAAAGTGGTGTAAAGAATGGGACCTCCCAGAGCCTGAATTTAAAATAAAATCAAACAACATAGTGGTTATATTTAGAAAATCAAAACTTACTGAAGAATATCTAAACAATCTTGGTCTTAGAGAAAGAGAAAAGGAAATAATTCAATTTCTCAAAGAGAGGAAGAGGATCACCAGTGGCGATATCCAAAAAAGGTTTGA